>CADCPU010000321.1 GCA_902803365.1 Oscillospiraceae bacterium | reverse complement strand
GGTAACGCTTGTTAAGGAGGATGCTCCGACAGCTACTCCTACGCCTTCGCCTGAAGACGATCAGGCATCGGAGGATGGTGTTGTTGCTACCGCTCCGACTGACGAGACGCAAGAGTCGACTGAAGGGGAAGAACAACAAACCGAAGGATAAGCATAAAATTATTTTTATTGATATTGGCGATAAACTGCCACACAATTATTTATATTATTTATTATATAATTGTGTTTGGTATCAATTTTGGGGGACGTACAAGAAATGTCGATGCAATTGTCTACTTTATTACGAGGAACGGATCACAGACTTATCGCCGGCAGTACGAGTGTCGGTGTGACTTCAGTGGAGAACGATTCACGTAAGGTGGGCGCAGGAAGTCTTTTCGTAGCCATCATGGGCGGCGTAAGAGACGGACATTCCTTTATCGAAAAATGTATCGAAGACGGTGCGTCGTGTATCGTTGTCGATAAGAACAGAGAATTCCCGAGTGATGATGAGCTCAAGGCTATGGTTCAGGACAGAAACTGTGCGATAGTCGAGATGGACAACACAAGAGTTGCGATCGCGATCCTATGCGCTCAGTTCTACGGACATCCCGAAGACAGATTGAACCTTGTCGGTATCACTGGTACCAAGGGTAAGACAACGGCTACTTTTATGGTCAGGAAGATCCTTGAGGTGTCAGGTGTCGGAACAGGCCTTATCGGTACCGTTTGCAATATGATCGGAAACGAGAGAAGAGAGACGGAGAGGACTACTCCTGAATCTCTTGATATATACAGGCTCCTTAACGAGATGGCGTCCAAGCGCCTTGACAGCTGCGTTATGGAGGTTTCATCCCACGGACTTAAGTTCAGCAGAGTACACGGCTTGAGATTTGATGTCGGATGCTTCACGAATTTCTTTGAAGATCACATCGGACCTCAGGATCATCCTGATATGGAGGACTATTTCCTCAGCAAGATGAAGCTCTTTGACAACAGCAGGATCGCAGTCGTCAACAGTGATTGTAATGAAGCTGACCGCGTTCTCGAGTATGCGTCCAAGAGATGTTCGGTATTTACATACGGCCTTACTGATAAGAGCGACTGCTATGCCAAGAACATCAGACGTGAGAACATCGGAGGCGTCACAGGTTCGGCTTTCGAGCTCGTAAGCCCTTGGTATGAGGGTGAGGTATTCGTCTCACTCGCGGGTGAATTCAACGTTTATAACGCTCTTTGCGCGATCTGCGTAGCGGGCATCCTCAAGATAGATTTTGAATCGGTAAAGAAGGCTTTGGCGGACGTATTTGTTCCGGGCAGAGTCCAGCCGATCAAGAACGAACTCGGTATCGATGTAGTCGTAGACTATGCGCACAATGCCGCAAGTCTTCAGAGCGTAATCGAGGCAATAAAGAAGTTCGCTGAAGGAAGGATAATCACCGTTTTCGGATGCGGAGGCAACAGATCAGTTGTCAGAAGGACCGAGATGGGTGAGGTAGCAGGAAGATATTCGGATTATACGGTCATCACGTCCGATAACCCGAGAGATGAAGATCCTCTCAAGATAATCGACGGAATACTCGAGGGAATGCACAGGACTTCGGGAAAGTATGAGGTCGAGCCTGACCGCACGACGGCGATCTATAAGGCCGTCAAGATGGCACAGAAGGGTGATTTTGTCCTGATCGCGGGCAAGGGCCATGAAGATTATCAGGAATTTGAAAACAAGAGAAGGGTTCATTTCAGCGATGTCGAAGTGGCATCGGAAATAATCGCTAAAGTTACGGAGGAATCAAAGGAATAATGTTCTCACTGGAAGAAATCGTATCAGCCGTCAACGGCAGACTGATAATCGGTTCGGATCGCAGATTGAACGAGCCGGTAACCATTACGGGTGTATCAAAGGACACAAGAACGATCAAGGAAGGCGAACTCTATGTAGCTATCGTGGGCGAGAACTTCGACGGTCATTCATTCTGTTCCCAGGCGCTCGAAAAGGGTGCTTCACTCCTTCTCGTAAGTGACGTAAGCTATCTTCCTACAACGAGCCTTGCAGTCCTCGTTGACGACACGGTAGTAGCTTTGGGACTTCTTGCAAGACATTATCGCTTTAAGCTCGGTGCCAAGGTCATCGCAGTAACGGGTTCCGTAGGCAAGACATCTACACGTGAGATGATCGCTGCCGGTCTTGATAACTCCTTCAGAGTCCATTCGACGAGCCGTAACGAAAATAATGCCATCGGCCTTCCGATGACTATCCTTACGGCACCTGAAGATACAGAGGTTATGGTACTTGAGATGGGTATGAGACTCAGAGGTGAGATCTCATATCTTACATCCATCGCGTGCCCTGACATCGCTATCATCACAAATATCGGATATTCACATATCGAGCGTCTCCATTCACAGAAGGAGATCCTGCTCTCAAAATTTGAGATCGTTGAAGGTCTTGTAGCAGGCGGTGTCCTTGCCGTAAACGGTGACGACAAGTTCCTTACAGACTACAGCCTCGAGAACGTATCCATCGCTAATCTCATCGCATCAGTTAATGTAGGTACTACACCTTCTCCGAAGAACTTCGGTATCTTTGTAAAGGCTGAGAATATCGAAGGCGATTATAGCGAGACTCACTTTGACGTTAATATCGGTTTTACACACAGCAATATCGAGATCAAGGACGTTTGTGTAAAGGCAAGCGGCGTTCATCACGTTAGAAATGCGATGTTTGCATTTGTTTGCGCTGCAGCGCTCAATGCTGACTTTGAAGAGGTCAAGGCAGGGATCGGCAGATTCACAAGCCTTCAGGGCAGAGGTGAAGTCCTTAAGAGCGATTCGATAACTGTAATTGATGACGCATATAATGCAGCTCCTGAATCCATGAAGGCTGCACTCGATAACTTTGCCATCATTCCTGCTGAGGGACGCAAGATCTGCGTTCTCGGTAATATGCTCGAGCTTGGCGATTACGCTTCTCAGCTCCACGAGCTCGTAGGAAGGGATGCCGGCGAAGGCAGATTTGACAAGTACTATTTTACAGGCGAAGATTCCGAGTCTTTCAAGACCGGTCTTCTCTCGTCGTTCCCTGATGCCGATATCAAGATCCTTGATTCGACTGAAGCGGTAAAGGAAGCGCTCTGTGCTGATATCCGGCCTAAGGACAGCATCCTGTTCAAGGCTTCACATTCCTTTAAATATGAAAAACTCGCAAGAGATATCTACGAGGAATTCAAGTAATGGCGAACAAGAAGGTATCATCTTTGAATAACGGTCACGGAGAAAGACACGGAAAGACACCGGTCACTCCTTTGACGCCTTCAATGACTTCAGATTGGAGTTCGCAGCCTCAGGTTGAACAGAATAAGATCGAGCCTTCCGAGAAG
>CADCPU010000320.1 GCA_902803365.1 Oscillospiraceae bacterium | reverse complement strand
TCAATCACTGGTTTTCCACACTTTATTTACGATTTCGAAACATTTTCATTACTTCGCTTACGGTGAACGGGATCAATGAAAGCGGTATGATCGCGAGCCATGCCGTAGGCTTGAGCATTACGTTTCCGAAGATCGAATTAACGCCCGGGATGTAGATAACGGCAACCAGAAGTACGATAGCCAAAAGAACGGAGAGGTTCATAAACTTGTTCGAGAACAGACCGATCTTGAATACCGATACGGACTCTGATCTTGCAGCGAAAGCTCTGAAGAGCTCAGCGAGGATCAATGTCGCAAAAGCAACAGTTCTTGCGCCCTTGAGTGCATCGTTACAGTCAAAGTAGATACCGCCTTCTGACATGAATGCCGTAAGGAAAGCCGTAGCGACCGTAATAAAGATCGCGATGGACTGACCGACGATAGTTATCTTCATAGGCTTATTGATGATAGGCTCATCCTTCTTACGAGGCGGAACCTTCATGATGTTAGGCTCACCCTTTTCGCGACCGAGGGCAAGAGCCGGGAAGCTGTCCGTGATGAGGTTGAGCCAGAGGAGCTGAATAGCCGTGAGAGGAGCCGCGATACCCGGAACGATGGAGTTCGGGATAAGGGACAGCAGGAAGATAACGAGGATCTCACCTACGTTACAGGAGAGAAGGAATGCAACGAACTTACGGATGTTGGAGTAGATTATACGTCCCTCCTCGACCGCACTTACGATCGTAGCAAAGTTATCGTCCATAAGGATCATATCAGCCGAGTTCTTGGCAACGTCAGTACCCGTGATACCCATTGCAACACCGATATCAGCAGACTTCAGAGCCATAGCATCGTTAACGCCGTCACCTGTCATGGATGCGATGTGATTTTTCTTTCTGAGGCTCTCAACGATACGGACCTTGTGTTCAGGAGATACACGTGCATAAACATTTGTGTATTCACAGAGGTCAAGGAGCTGCTCGTCTGTTGTCTGATCGAGCTCAGAACCGCTCATTGCGTTAATGCCTTCACCCATCATGTTGAGGTCATCGGCGATCGCAACAGCCGTATCCTTGTAGTCACCCGTGATCATTACGGCACGGATACCAGCCTCGTGGCAGACCTTGATAGCGTCCTTAGCCTCGGATCTGGCAGGATCGATCATACCGATCAGACCGATAAATGTCATATTCTCCTCGTGCTCGAAATCGGCATTGTCTGCACTCTCGTGTGTTCTGTAACCGAATGCGAGGACACGGATAGCCTTGGAAGCAAAATCGTGGTTAACCTTCTCGATGCGCTTCAGGAACTCTGTATCCATCTGCTTTTCGGATGTACCGTCAAAGTAAGATGTACATCTGGAGAGTACTACGTCAGGAGCACCCTTTGTAAATGAGATGATCTTGCCGTCGATGATACCGCTGTGATATGTAGTCATCATCTTACGGTCGGAGTCGAACGGAAGCTCATTAAGTCTCGGGAACTTGTGGTTGGTATCGGCGCTAGCCATGGAGCACTTGAGGCCCAATGTCGTAAGAGCACCCTCTGTAGGGTCGCCGATACATGTATATTTACCTTCTGAATCTACGTTGATGGAAGCATCGTTACAGAGAACAGCAGCCTGAACGAGTCTTGTGATGACAGGATTGATAACTGCCTCAACGCCCTCAGCATTCTGGATCTTGCCTTCAGGTCCGTAACCGTTACCTGTTACATCGTAGATATCCTTACCGTCGAAGATCTTCTTAACTGTCATCTGGTTCTGTGTGAGAGTACCTGTCTTATCGGAGCAGATAACGTCTACGCAGCCCAATGTCTCAACAGCAAGGAGCTTTCTTACAATGGCGTTTCTCGAAGCCATCTTTGTCATGCCGAGAGCAAGAACGATGGTAACTACTGCGGAAAGTCCCTCAGGGATAGCTGCAACAGCAAGTGAGACAGCCGTCATGAGAGCCGAATCCCATGTCTGCTTCTGAACGAAGAGGTCAACGCAGAAGACGATGACGCAGACGATGATACAAACGATCGCAAGGAACTTACCGAGCGAATTGAGATTCTTCTGAAGAGGTGTGACCTCATCTTCGATGTTGGAGAGCTTGTTGGCGATCTTACCGAGTTCGGTATCCTTACCTGTTGCTACTACGACACCCTTACCACGACCGTATGTAACTGCCGTACCCATGTATGCCATATTGCAACGATCGCCGATGGAGCAGTCAGCAGGAAGAAGCGCTTCTGCATCCTTGTCTACTGGAACAGACTCACCTGTGAGGGAAGCCTCGTCGATCTTAAGGGAACCTGAGTAGATGAGTCTGATATCGGCAGATACCGAATCACCTGCGTCGAGGTTAACGAGATCGCCCGGAACGACCTTCTCGGAATCGATCATGATGACCTTACCGTCTCTTATAACCTTTGTCTGAGGAGCGCTCATCTTCTTGAGAGCTGCGATAGCCTCGTCAGCCTTACCTTCCTGGTATACACCGAGTACGGCGTTGAGGATAACGATCGCGAGGATAACGATAACATCGACCCAGCTTTCGAATCCGCCTCCCTCTCTGATAGCCATTACCGCTGAAAGGCCTGCAGCCGCGATAAGGATTATAACCATTGCATCTGCAAACTGACCCAGAAATCTCTTCCAGAGAGGAGTCTTCTTAGCCTCGCCCAGGGTGTTCAAGCCATACTTTTGAAGCTGTGCTTCTGCCTGGGAAGATGTAAGACCTTTTTCGAGATCCGTCTGCAATTCCTTACTGATTTCTTCTTTCTTTTTTGAGAAAGCCGTGTTCATAACAAAGACCATGTCCTTCTTAATAATTTATCGCCAATCTTGCAGCGACGTTTAATAATATATAACATCCATAAGAGAAAAGAAAGAAGTCCAATTGCAGAAACTCAAGAGATTATGACCTTTATTTCGCAAAAAACAGGCAAAAAAAATCCTGACTTCGATGAAGTCAGGATTGGTGCCCAGAGACGGAATCGAACCATCGACACGGGGATTTTCAGTCCCCTGCTCTACCGACTGAGCTATCTGGGCGAAT
>CADCPU010000319.1 GCA_902803365.1 Oscillospiraceae bacterium | reverse complement strand
TGAAGCAGGCGTTCCGTTCTTCCATATGTCAGGTTCCGACTTCGTCGAGATGTTCGTCGGTGTCGGTGCATCCCGTGTAAGAAGCCTTTTTACGGATGCAAAGAAAGCAGCTCCAAGCGTTATCTTCATCGATGAGATCGATGCGGTAGGCCGCAGAAGAGGTTCAGGTCTCGGCGGCGGACACGACGAGCGTGAGCAGACATTGAACCAGATCCTCGTTGAGATGGACGGTTTTGATACAAACACCAACGTCATCGTAATGGCGGCAACAAACAGATCCGACGTATTGGATCCGGCTCTCCTCAGACCGGGACGTTTTGACCGTAAGGTAATCGTTACCGAACCTGACCTCAATGAGCGTGAGGCTATCCTCAAGATCCATGCCAAGGGTAAGCCGCTCAACAAGGATATCGACTTGAAGGATGTCGCAAGAGCAACAGTCGGATTCACGGGTGCTGACCTTGCTAACCTCCTCAACGAAGCAGCTCTCCTTGCTGCAAGAAGAGACAAGAAGGAGATCACTCCTCTTGAAGTATCCGATGCAACATACAGAGTTATGATGGGTCCTGAGAAGAAGTCCAAGAAACCTTCCGAGAAGGCCCGCAAGCTCACCGCATACCACGAGGCCGGTCATGCTGTTGTCTTGAGAGCAACATCCACCACCGAGAAGGTAGACCGAGTAACGATCATCCCTGCAGGACGCGCAGGCGGCTTTACATCCTATAAGCCGATCGAGGATACAGAGTTCCAGACAAAGAGCATGCTCCTCGATACCATCAGGATGAGTCTTGGCGGCCGTGCAGCCGAAGAGATCTTCCTCGATGACATCAGCATCGGTGCATCAAGCGACTTGCAGCACTGCAACCACATCGCTACCAGCATGATCAAGCGCTTCGGTCTTTCCGACAAGTTCAAGAACATGGTATTCGGCGATGACAGCAACGAAGTATTTATCGGCGGCTCCTACGGACAGGTTCAGCCTTACTCCGACGCAACTGCTGCTGAGATCGACAAGGAAGTACAGCACATCATCGACAGCTGTTATGCTGACGCTCTGAGGATCCTCAACGAGAAGCGTGCAGTAGTCGAAGGTCTCGCACAGCGACTCCTCGAAGTCAACAAAGTTGACGGTCCTGAGTTCGAAGAGATCTACAACAGCAACGGCGATCTCACCGCCATCAAGGCAAGAGAAGCTGAGATGCAGGCTAAGTACGGTTCATCCGATACAGCTGCAACAACTGAAACACCTGTTGCTCCGGCTCCTGCTGTTGAAGCAGTTCCTGACGTTAAGTCAGTTGACGAGATCAAGATGCCTGAGATCACGGGATTCGGTGATTCAACAACACCTGATCCTTCCGCAGATCAGAGTGAGTCATCCGAAGACGATAAGCAGTAAGCTTATTTGAATCAAGATTTAAAAAGCCCGACACTTCTTATGAGGTGCCGGGCTTTTTGATGCGGTTGATCCTGTTCCAAGGATACCTAAGGTATCCTCAAGCCCGATCCGGATCAAAGACGTCAAGCCCTGCCGCAGAATTAATTATTGTAACAATGGCTTTTATTGTATAATAGTACGGTTAAGTATATTAAGAAGGTGATCATATGACTAAAGGAATCGATACGCTTAAGAGCGGAGCGAGAATATATTTTATAGGAATCGGCGGAATCTCCATGAGCGGACTTGCGCTCCTGGCCAAGGGCTACGGCTTTGAGGTCGGAGGATCCGATATGAACCCATCCGAGAGGACGGCAGAACTCGCGGCTAAGGGGATCAAGATATATAACAATCAGGTCGCAGCCAACATCAAGGAGTTTGCTCCTGACTATGTAGTCAAGACGGCTGCTGTGCTTGCGAAGAATGAGGAGTATCTCTATACGGTAGAGAGCGGGATCAAGCTCTTTGACAGAGCTGAGTTCCTCGGCCTTATTACGGAGAGCTATAACAAGGTCATCAATGTGTCCGGTACTCACGGAAAGACGACGACAACGGCGATGATCTCTTTGATGTTCCTCGAAAGCAAGCTCGATCCGACCGTTCATCTCGGTGCGGAGTTTTATGAGTTTAACGGAACGGTAAGACTTGGAGCTGACAGAGATCTTTTGGTATCCGAGGCTTGCGAGTTTAACAGATCGTTCCTGAACTTTTCGTCCACTACAGCGGCGATAACAAATGTCGATCATGACCATGTTGACTGTTATCCGCTCTTGCAGGATGTAATCGATGTTTTCGCGAAGTTCCTCGATAAGCTCGACGATAACGGAAATGTAGTCGTTACTTCCAAGTGCAAGAATACGGCAGAGAGCCTCAAGATCGCTGACGAGGTAAGAGCTCAGAACGGCAGAAAGCCGCTCAATGTCTTTACATGCGGAGTTGAGGGCGATGAGTCTGCATACGGAAGAGAGCCTGACTTCAAGGCAGTCAACCTTAAGTTTGAGGGCGGACTTCCGAGCTATGACATCACATATAAGGGTGAGGAGATGGGAAGAGTATCTCTTCAGATCCCGGGCAGACATAATGTTGATAACAGCTTGATCGCTTTCGCATGCGCTTATCTTAACGGCGCTGATCCGATTGCATGCATCAAGGCTTTGAGAGATTACAAGGGTGCTGACGGAAGATATACCGTTAAGGGCAAGTACAAGGGTGCGACTGTCGTTGTTGATTATGCGCATCACCCGGCTGCTGCAAGGGCGACGATCGAAGCTGCGAGCCATATGCCTCACGGTGATATGTGGGTCGTTTTCCAGCCGCTTACGTTTAACAGAACGAAGAGCCTTTTCGATGATTATGTGAAGGAACTTCTTCCGTGCAAGAAGGTACTCTTTGCAGAGATATTCAGCGACCGTGAAGTCAATATGCACGATATCTCGAGTAAGGATATCTGTGACGCTATCAATGCCAAGGGCGGAGATGCGGAATTCTACGAGGTGAAGGAAGATATCATCCCGCGACTTGATGAGCTTGTCAAGGACGGAGATCTGATCCTCATTCTCGGACCTGAGGACGTAAGATCCCTCGGAGATGTCTTGTGCGGGGAGAAACAGTAAATGCGTTTAAAGGGCACAACCATTGTCGGTCTTATCATCATGCTTGCGTCTGTCATTATGGGCGTATTCCTGTTTTCGTTTTCGTTCAGGAACAAGAATGCGGATGCACCTGTTCTCGTACTGTACGGAGCAAATGAAGGAAGATTCCCGGATACTTCGTTCCGTGTTGCTTTGAAGAGTGCGGGCATCGATCATGTGGTACTTTCCAAGAACCTTAAAAAGTCTGAGGAGATAGGGGAGGAGATGAGCCTTCCGCAGGGTTACAGGAGCAAGAACGTCATCATCCTTGCGCAGGGGAAGGATGCGACTGGCGCACTGAAACTCTTTGACGATGATGAGGATACACTCGGATTTGTTCTCATCAATCCTGAGTTTGAGACGAATTATTCCATGGAGGGCATGAGTTCTAAGAACCCTGTCCATGATGTTGCGATATTTGCCGGAGATCAGTCGAAAGTCAACGATGCAAAGCTTATGTACGAGAGACTGTCCGGTGAAGACACTGTCTACGGTGTTAAGTTCAAGACCGGCGGGATCTTCTCTTCGGAGACTTGCACGAATCCTTCGGGCAACAGGGTCTTGTCGATCTCAGGATTCGATTACGGTGACGGAAACCTCATATACTTCTCGCCGGTATTCCAGATCGAGCTTGCGACTTATCTGTCAGCTACATACGGAACGGGCGATGAGGTCAGCTGGAGGATCACATGCTGGTATGCGCTGTTCGTATTCTTCGCGATCTTCTTTGTTGCAGGACTTTTCCTGTTCCTCTCGAAGTTCCCTGTAATGAGATACAAGATGAACAGTGAGCACAAGGGCAAGCTTGCTTCGACCGGCTTTGTCCTTGCGGCGATCATGAGCGGACTTGCGACGGTCGCATGTGTCGTGTTTACGATAATCGATAAGCTTCAGGATAAGCTTAAGTATCTTGTTGTATTCCTGCCGATCGTCTTCGTATTCTTCATGGCGATAGTTCGTATCGGATATGTATTCAGCAACCGCAATGTCAGGCGCAAGTCAAACAGACACATATTTGTCTCGATCGCGCTTGGAGTTCTTATCTCACTTGATGTCGTGTTCGTTCTTCTGAACTTCTTCGGTAATCTTCCGAACACCGATATCGAAAATTACAGATTGTATTGTATCCTGGCTGCAGTCCTGGATTTTGCATGTATCCTTGTCCTGGCTACTGCGGATAATATATCAAGGACGAAGGGTCTCGGAGGATGTTCTTATTTTGGTAAGAAGCATATGCTCGTCTTTACGCTCATCCCTTCGATCGCAGCCTTTCTGTTGATGAGCGGATTGGGTAAGGACTATGCGGCATTTGACTGCTTTATGGGTATCCTTGCAACAGCGGTACCGTTTGTTGCGGCACTTCCTGTTAAGCTTCATACCAATTCTGTAGTGATGACTGCGCTTACGCATTCACTTACTGTAATGTTTGTTTTGCTTTTGACTGTATAAAGTGGCATAATATAAAGGGGTAAAAAAATTATGACTGTTACGATCAAAGATGTAGCCAAAAGAGCAGGAGTTTCAATATCCACCGTTTCCAAGTGTATAAACGGCGGTAATGTTTTGGAGCCCAAAAGAACTGAGATCCTCAATGCAATCGAGGA
>CADCPU010000318.1 GCA_902803365.1 Oscillospiraceae bacterium | reverse complement strand
GATCTGCTCGGTTATCGCGATCTCGTTCTTGTTGGAAGGCGCGCTGCCCTCTGTGTAAACGTATTCGCTCATCGGAACATCGTATTCATGCATTGCATTGAACTTGTACTTTGAACCGTCGTAATTGATCAGAGTGTTATAGAGGAGCGGAACCGTTACCTTGGCAGGCATTCCGTTATCCTTGAGGATCTGCTCCATCTCTGCGATGTCATCTGCCATACCCTGATAATCCTGATCGTATGTCAAGTGACCCGTTACTTTCTCACCGTCCGTGATGTAGAGGTCAGCCTGCGATCCGAACAGGAAAGCGAGCTTATCGCTGTTCATCGTCTCTGTCGTATTAACGATCAAGAGTACCAGGATCATGCAGAGCGCGAAGCTGATGAGGATATTCAAGAATCGCTTCGGGCTGCTCAGGAAGTCGTTGATAGCGAGATATGAAGATGTGCTCGATCTGAACTTGCTCAAGCGGATACCGCCCTTTTTCTTGTATCTCTCGCCTGTCTGTCCGCTTCTTACCGCATCGATGGCCGTGAGTTTCTTGATCTTTCTTGTGCTCATATAAGCAAAGAAGATTACGAGGAGGGCAACTACAACGGCTCCGATGATCTCGAGCAAAAGGCCGGATTTCGTTCCGAGGACCATCGTCTCGGTCGAGAACTTGAGGAGCAGATCAGCGACAGGGATGCTCAAGAGCAATCCGATTACCGAACCGACGATCGAGATCGCCGTGTACTTTATGATGTAGAGTCTTCTTATCCTGTGATCCTTAAGTCCGATCGCCTTCATGACACCGATCTCGCTGAAGTCTTCGTCGATCGAGAACGTGATCGAGAACTTAAGGACTACAAACGATACGATCATGAGGCAGACGCTCAGGATGATGACGAGCATCGCAACGATCATATTCATAACATTCGCCAGCTCGAGCATGCTTACCGGATAAGAGTACAAGAAGTAAATGCCGTCCAGTTTGTCCGTAAGCGCTGTCGTATCATCACAGTCGATCAGGAATGTGTTGATCGTGTAGAAGTGCTTTACTTCCTCATCTTCCATGAACTTGTTGAAATCTTCCTCATTTACAAGGAATCTCGGATTACCCATAAAATCAGAACCCAGGAAAGCATCCTTGCAAAGACCTGCGTACTCGAGCTCGATCTCGACGCTTCCTTTCTTGAACGTGAGCTTGTCGCCTACCTTCGTCCCGTTATCGACCAGGAATTTGTGTGATACATAGAACTTGCCCTTTTCGACGCTCTTGATCTCGTTATTGTCTGCATCGAAAAATACCTGTCCGTCCTCGTGCGGATTCTGTAAAAGACCCAGATTATGAACTTCAAGAACCTTGCCGTTCGCATCCAGGACATCTTCCTTACTGAAAGCGATACATTCATCCGTTCTGTAGGACTTAACGACATCGATACCGTCAAGCTTCTCTTTCGCGCCCTTGATATTATCTTCACCGAGCGTGATTATCTGATACTGACCGATCTTGCTTATATTGAAGAAATAATCAGATCCGTTCATTACGGCCACCACGTTATACAGGCCGCTCGCGAAAAAAAGACTCGCGATGATCACGAAGAGGAACAAAATAATGTTCATCGTCTTATTTCTCTTCAGATCCTTTTTCAACATCCTTGTGAGCATTGTCTCCATCTCCTTATTCGTGCTTTATGGCACTATAGTAACGGAGAATTTATTAAACAAACATTAAATCCCGCAAAAGCCCTGTTATCAAGCCTTGCGAACAACAGCCGTTACGGAGAACATACCGTTTTCAGAAGAAACAAAGCAATCTCCGTCCATCATCTGCATAAGTTTTTTTGCAATATAAAGGCCGAGACCCGAGCCCTTAATGCCCGTTGTATTCTTGCCCCTGTAAAACGAATCAAAGAGATTCGCCATATCAGTCTCATCCGGGATATCACCCGTGTTGGCGATCGTGATGAGCCTAAAGTCTTCCTCATCACTGAACGAGATCTCGATCTTTTGCCCGTCGCCGTACTTGATCGCATTCTC
>CADCPU010000317.1 GCA_902803365.1 Oscillospiraceae bacterium | reverse complement strand
TGCGGCAAGCGCTTCGTTCGTGACGAGCGGGAGGAGGGAGAGCGCCACATTACTGATGTTCATGGCGATCGTATCGAGTTTATCAAGAGAGATCTTCTTGGCAACGAGTTCAGATACAGCAGTCGAATGAACGAGGATCAGTGCTACTGCGACGATCGTGAGAAATACTGCGGCATAAGGATTTGACAGCGGAAGCCTTCCCGCTTCTCTTATGATCGGGACTCCGTTCAAAAAATCGGCGACCGTGTTAAAGAAAGCGGAGTCAGGGGAGTAGACGGCGGCGTTTTCGATGGCACCCAAGATAGACAGGATAGCCATCGTCGCAGTCGGGTTGACCGAAGTGACTATACAAGTCGAGAAGACTCCGGCGTAAGTCGCAAGGGAGCCTGCATAACTCATCGGATCCGTGGCGGAAGCTCCTGAAGCAAGACTTACCGTGGATATGATCACAAGGCACATCAGGGCCGTATAGACAGCCGCGAGGCGTTTATATCCGGGCTTGTTGAGCGCTTGGTACATCTTTGTTTTCCCCTCTCGAAAATCCTTTTTGATTAACATATTACCACCAATGCGGTGATATAATAAAAAAGAAGGAAAATTTGATAAAGAGAGGTGTTTTATTTGAAGAAGATAAGAGCTTTCTTAAGTCTGCTGCTGGCTGTATTGATGACAGTCGGAGTGTTCGGCAGCGCATACGCTGCTACGGAAACCTATACACTCCTCGGAGTTGATTATTCTGTCGGCTGTATTCACTATGAATCAGCGGGCGGAGCGTATTTTTTTAGCGATGGGACTACGACATATATATGGAAAGACGAGAAGAGTCCGTCTTATGAGGATTGGTGTCCGTCGAACTATGGAATTTATAACGATGCTGAATTCACTGATTTAACTGATGAAGCTGACTTTGCGGCTAATGATACCTTTTATTATAGTATCGCGATGGTAACATACAACGACAGCGTAAACATCTCACCTGAAGCTGACAAGTGTAAGTTGAAGGTTCCCGGATTTGAGACAAAATATATCGGTTTGAAAACCGGGAAGAATGGAGACAACAAGCTTTACCGTCTGGCCTTCAAGATCAAGAAAGCGATGCCTCTGTTTACTTTGACCGGATTGGAGGCCAAAGGTTCAGGTATCAGTTATTCAGAAGAATTGGGACAATACAGGTTGAATGACGCTGACGCTAAGATCTCATGGAAAAATAATGCGCAGCCTCCAAAGACAGGTATTACCATATCCGCCGTATATACTGACAGCGGTCTTTATGCCTTGCGTGAGAAAGACTCTCCTGATATTGATAATTACTATATCGGTATAGGTTTGCCGGTTGATGAGAAATATCCGATCATAACAGAAAGTGCTTTTGAAAGATCCAGAAGTCTTTCGATTGATGGATATATAACTGAATACTGTACAAACAGGATCATAGACGGTAAGAACTATTATATATTCCAACTCAATAAGAAAGACGATACTGTCTATACTGCATCAGGCGTTCATTTCAAAGCAAGCGGTATACAATATGAAGAAGCCGGTGCATCTTATTATCCTCAGGACATAGATTATAAATTTGCATGGAAGGATGATATTGCTCCTTCGGCCTCCTATTATTGTCCTACCTCATATTCAACATACGCAGATGCAGGATTAAAGCGTTCCCTTGATAAAGGAGAATTCAACGATAAATATATATTCTATACAGGAATGGGTGTTACACCTTTAAACCCTGAGATCTGCCATATTGCTATTACCGACGAGGAGAAGGATAAATGTACTTTCGATCTTCCGGGCTACAACACCGAATTTGTTAAGACCATAAAGAGCGGTGATACTTTGGTCTTCGTCTTTAAATTCTATAAGGACGGTGCCGTTGATTTCCCTCTCGAGCCTGAAGAGATGGAGCCCAAGGACAGGATCCTCGCTTTTGTAGAGCGTATCTATACGTACGTATTGGACCGTGAACCTGAGGCAGACGGCGCCGCATTCTGGTCGGACGAACTCTATGCATTCCGTCGTACGGGAGCAGAGGTCGCTCAGGGATTCATATTCAGCCCTGAATTCGAAAACCGCAAGACCTCGGATCGTGACTTCGTAACCATCCTTTACAAGACGTTCTTCGGACGTGATCCTGAAGAAGACGGAATGAATTTCTGGCTCAGTCAGCTCTCTTCCGGAACCATGGATCGTGTTGCTGTAGCTAACGGCTTTATCTTCTCACAGGAGTGGGCAAATACCTGCGCAACTTACGGAATCCGCTCCGGCGGTGATATCAAGCCTGACTGCTCGATCGATCCTACTGACCTTACGTATGAATTTGTAGAAAGAATGTATACAACGGCAATGGGCCGTGAATACGATGAGGAAGGCAAGTATTACTGGGCTTCAGAGCTCTCAAACTTCAACATCACGGGCGAGGGCTGCGGAGTCTCCTTCTTCCTGAGTGCTGAGATGGAAGGCTATAAGCTCTCTGATAAGGAGTTCCTCGGACGCCTCTATGCAACATTCATGAACCGAGATGCCGATGCTGACGGTGAAGCTTACTGGCTTGGCGTAATGTCCTCGGGTGCGACCCGTTCGGATGTCGTC
>CADCPU010000316.1 GCA_902803365.1 Oscillospiraceae bacterium | reverse complement strand
GAGAACCTCTGCGTAGTAGGTGACGACGATCAGTCCATCTATTCGTTCCGAGGCGCCGATGTACGAATGATATTGAGCTTTGAGAAGGACTATCCGTCCGCTGAGGTCATAAAGCTTGAGACCAACTACCGTTCGACAAAGACGATCCTCGATGCGGCCAACTGTGTTATCTCCAACAACAGGAGCCGTAAGTCCAAGAGCCTTCGTACTGACGGAGCCGACGGTGACAAGATCATCGTAATGCATGCTGATTCCCAGATCGTAGAGGCAAACTTTGTGGCAGATACGATCGTTAAGCTCGTTAAGGCGGGCAAGTACCAGTATTCGGATGTAGCGGTCCTTTACAGGATGAACGCCTTGTCCCGTTCGATAGAGACGGCGCTCCGTGACCGCGGTATCCCGTTCAAGATCTTCGGCGGCATGCGATTTTATGACCGTAAGGAGATCAAGGACGTATTCGCATACTTAAGGCTCATCGCAGACAGCAAGGATAATCTTGCTTTTGACAGGATCATAAACGTGCCTAAGCGCGGTATCGGAGATGCGACGGTAGAACTTGTAAAGAGCATCGCGGAGCAGTACGGGACAGATTGTCTGACGGTCTGCGGAAGGGCGAACGACTTCCCGGATCTTTCCAGAGCCGCAGGCAAGCTCATGATGTTCCACGGACTTATAATGAGCATGAGAAACGAGCTCGAGAAGGACGAGATGACATTCGCGGACTATATCGACTACGTTGAGAATAAATCGGGCATCATCGATGACATTGTCGCACAGCGCGAGAGCAAGGGCGAGCTCATAGACAGGGTCGAGAACTTAAAAGAGCTTTTGACCGAAGCTGTCGAATTTGAAAAGAGCAGGAGAGCGATGACCTACGATGAGGAAGCACTGCAGTCGATGCAGGCGCAGAATGCTCTTTTAAAGCAGATAGAAGAGAAGGAACTCGCGAACGATCCATACCTGAGCGGTGAGACACGTGCGATCGATACGCTCCCGGGACTACTGGATGCATACCTCGAGACAGCCGCGCTCTACAGCGAAGGCGATGATGAAGACGGCAACGAGAACTTCTGTAAGCTTCTGAGTATCCACAGCGCCAAGGGACTCGAGTTCGGTGCAGTATTCCTCGTAGGCGCGGAGGAAGGAGTATTCCCTTCGTATAAGTGCTTAAGTTCCGAGAAGGATCTGGAGGAAGAGCGAAGGCTCATGTATGTTGCGATCACCAGAGCCAAGAAGAATCTCCTTGTAACGCTCACACGTAACAGGATGCTCTTCGGACAGACGCAGTGCAATGCGCCGTCGAGATTCTTGCGTGAGATGCCGCCGCAGCTCCTGTACAAGATGGGAACTGCCAAGGAACCTCCCAAGGCACAGCCTGTCGTCCAGACAAAGGCGAGACAGGATGCCGCAAGACAGATATCAAGTGCGCTGTCGTCAGACTTCCTCAAGGGCAGTGCATTTAAGAGAAGTACCAATCCGGCTCCCGCGGCCAAGGGCGGTATGAACCCTGATGAAGTATTCGTCGGAATGAAGGTCGTTCATTCAAAGTTCGGCGAAGGCATCATCATAAAAGCGGAAAAGGTTGCGGGCGACTGCCTGGCGACCGTGGACTTTGACGGAATGAAGAAAAATATGCTGGTCAAGACCGCAGGCCTCAAGAAGGCATAAGGTCACTTGATAAGAAAGGGGCGGACATATGCAGGACAATAATCTTTTTGATATGTACAAGGACGAATTCAGCGTTATCGAATTTGAACCGACGATCATCAGGAACCAGAAGGATATGGATTATCTCTCGATCTTGAGAAGCGAGCGCGAGATGAACCTGTCTCCGTTTGCATTCAAGACTGCCTCGACGAGAGGAAGGCTCGTCCCTGAGGAGGATTGCTTCATAAGGACATGTTACGAGCGTGATATGGGAAGGATCATCTTCTCGCAGTCGTTCAGGAGACTTCGTCACAAGACGCAGGTCTTCTTCAATCCTCTTAACGACCACATCTGCTCGAGGATCGAGCACGTCATCTACGTCAACTACATCTCGACCATCATCGCGAGGGCATTGAACCTCAATGTCGATCTCGTCCAGGCGATCGCGATGGGACATGATATCGGACATGCTCCTTTCGGACACTCGGGAGAGAGAGTCCTTGATAAGTGCATAAGGAGTGTAGATGAAGACATGTTTTTCGAGCACGAACAGCAGAGCCTTCGTGTCCTCGATGTACTTGAGGAGCACACGAAGGGCAAATACGGACTCAATATCTCGTTTGAGGTGCGTGACGGTATCGTATCGCATTGCGGCGAGACTTATGACGAGAGAACTTTGAAGCCGATGAGGGACAAACCGACGGATGCGATCGTCAATAAAGGCAGGAAGGATCGTACGGCACCTGCAACACTCGAAGGCTGTGTCGTAAGATTTGCCGATAAGGTCGCATATGTCGGCCGAGATATGGAAGACGCTCTGCGCGCGGGATTCATAAGTTCCGACTATCTGCCTCAGGAAGTATCCAACAGGCTCGGCAGCACGAACTCGCAGGTCATCAACACGCTCGTCGGCGATATCATCCACAATTCGCTCGACAAGGATGAGATCTGCATGTCCGAAGAGGTCTTTGAGGCAACGAACGTCTTCCTCAAGAAAAATGTCGAGCAGATCTATCTGTCCAAGAAGATCATGGCTTACGAGAGGAGCGTTACGAACACGATCGAATCGCTCTTTGAATCATATATGGAGGCGACCGAAGATATCGAGAAAGCATTGAAGTCGACTTCCAAGGTAATAAGGGACTTTGCAGTCTACTACCTGAATCACCCTGAGAAGGGAGCAAAGCCGGTACGCAAGGTAGCAGACTACATATCGGGAATGACGGATACATATTGCAGTAAATGTTTTGATTCTTTATTCAGGATCTGACGGGAGGAAATAATGGAAAGTACGGGTTACGGATTTTTTGCAATGATAGACAGAATGCAGTACATCAACAGATGGGGCCTCATGCGCAACAGCAAGCTCGAAAACATCAAGGAGCACAGCTTCGACGTAGCGGTAATCGCTCATGCGCTCACGGTCATCCATAATGACATGAACAAAGATAAGGAAGGCGCGATCTTGCCCGATCCTTACAAGGTGCAGGCTTACGCTCTCTACCACGATTGCACTGAGATAATTACGGGAGATTTGCCTACTCCGATAAAATACAAGAACGATATAATCAAGAAGGCTTACAAAGAAGTCGAAAACGAGGCAGCGCACACGCTCGCTAACCTCCTTCCGGAATTTATGAGGGATGGCTATGTCGAGCTTCTTGCTCCTACAAAGAAGACTGAAGAAGATAAGCTCGTCGGAAAGCTCGTCAAGGCTGCCGACAGGATATCCGCGTACCTTAAGTGCGTGTCCGAGGAGAGCCTCGGCAACAGCGAGTTTTCTAGCGCAAAGCTCGCGATAAAGGAGACGATCGATAAGATCGAACTTCCTGAAGTATCCTACTTTATGGATAATTTCGTGCCGTCTTACGGTATGACACTGGATCAGATATCGAATTGAGATAAAAAGGGGAAAGAGAATTGAAAAAGCACAACAGCTTCGGTTATGCATTGGCAGCACTGGGGGTTACCTTGCTCGGCCTTATAGTCGCATTTGTACTTATTACGCTTCTGGGATCGGGATACGAGACCCTTGGCGGAGACAGCAGCGAACTCGTAGACAGGACGACGGAGGTGCTCGGAGTTGCCGAAGACAGCGAAGTTCTAAATAAGAAGATCAAGCTCGGACTTATGTCGCCGGGTGATTACATCGTGTCCGCCATGACCGGCGCCGATTATCTTCTCGCAGGCAAGACAGATGATGAATTTGCAAGCGACATCAGCTATATCGTATACGGAACAAGGGACGACAGCGCAAAGATCGAATCGATCAAGGCTGATCTTACGTCCAAGTCCCGTAAGTTTGTGCTCAATAAACTTTTGACGGACATCGATCCCGAATATGCGATCTCAACAGGAACACCGGATGAAGCCGGAAGCCGTATCGTCAACTGCGAGATCACAAAACCTCTTCGCGGCGACAAGGGTTACACGATCGGTATAAGACAGGTCGAAGGTAACTTCATCGTAACAGGTGAGGATGTAAGAACGGACTTCTATGTTGACGGAGTCCTCTATCAGGCAACTATCAAACATGATGAGGAAGATGCGACAAAGTTCACTGTATCTTGGGATACTGCAGGAGTTACCGAAGGTCTTCACGACGTAAGGATCCTCTTAAGATCATCCGACGGACGAGGCTATGTTGCAGAGGGCGGAGAAGTCCTGATCCCTCACTGCCTTGAGATAGTCGATAACGGAATCTCCATGGGCGGCATCTCGCAGGGCAAGGAAGATTCCTGGTACGCTCTTTATGTGGACAACAAGGATTGCTATGTAAACTTCGTTGACTTAAGTGAAGACATCGCGGTAGGTCTTTATGACATATACGGAAATCTCATAGGCGAGAATAACATGCCTGACTCCGATTACGAAGTATTGAGAGGCAAGGCGCAGGATATCCCCGCTATCGAAGAGCAAACCGGTATCCAGGGATTAAGGAGCGTTTACTACGTGCTCGTAAGCAGAGTTCCTGATGAGAACGGAACCCTCGATACTTCCGAGAGCATCTCTTACAAGATGGTCCAGACTCCTAATGTAGCCAAGTATGACGGTTCTTACTATGCAGTCAAGAATAACGATATGCCGCTTCCTACACCGATGCCGCTTGACGGATTCGAGGAGGATTTCAACAGTAAGCCCATTACTCTCGTAGACCTCTCGGGTAATGAGATCGAGATGACAGTGGGTGATGTATCCATCCTTCCGATCAACGGATTTTTGGAAGACATGACTCTCACAGACTTCGGAACTCAATCCGCGGTCAATTTCTTCCCGGTTTTCGGTAAGGAAGATCTCTATTACGGTTTCTATTGCAATAACAATGTCGGTTCAGTCGCAGTTGATGCGACCGCGCTCGAAGGTTATGCTGCTCAGATCTCTGTAAGCAACAACTCCGGCTTCGGCACGAATACGGTCGAGCTCGGACAGAGCATACCGCTCGTACCGGGCGAGAACGAGATCGATATCGATGTAACATCCTTTATGGGCAATACGAAGACATATAAGATCTTTATCCTTAACGGAGACGACAACGACGGTTTCTCAACGTCAACGCTCGCGAAGTTCCCGACATCGTACTACAGCGGCCTCTGGCTCCTGCATTCACTCCATCCGAAGTACGTATTCAAGCCTTATAACACGGGTCTTGATTATAATAATGTAATGGAAAATGAGGATAACCGCGACAGGAACCTTGCCAATATGAACTCTCACCCGGGTTGGGTAGTCGAGTCGAGCCCTGTCTACGACGGCGGCGGATGGAAGCAGGCGAGAAGCTCTGTCGTAAGCTACTTTGTCGATCCGAGAAACTTCCTTGATCCTAAGTCTGTATTCCAGTTCGAGTCCCTCTCGTTCAACGAATCTGCTCAGACAGTAGACGGTGTAAGATCAATGGTCAAGGGAAGCTTCCTTGATGATCCGTCGATCGACTATGCGCAGATAATCTACGATGCGGGCAAGACAGCCAACATGTCGCCTTACTTCCTCGCGAGCAGAATCTTGCAGGAGATGGGCTACCAGGGCGAATCGCTTCTCTGCCACGGAACGCTTCCGGGCTATGAAGGTTACTATAACTTCTATAATATCGGATCCACACCTGATCCGAGCGTCGAAAACGGTGCTCTCATCAATGGTGCCAAGTACGCAATGTGGGGTAAGGACGCTGCTTCCAAGACGATCACCGAGGAAGAGGAAGCTCTGATGCTTCCTTGGGACTCCGTTGAGAAAGCGATCACGGGCGGTGCACTTTGGATGGCTTCCAGATACACGGCTGTAGGTCAGGATACCCTTTATTTCCAGAAGTTCGACGTTATCGACAACGAGGACGGACTTTATGAACACCAGTATGCACAGAACGTATCGATGGCTTATTCAGAGGGCAGGAGATACTTCTCAAGCTATGCGTCAGTAGGCATGGTAGACGAGAGTTTCATATTCGTCATCCCGGTCTATGCTAATCTTCCGTCCTCCTTTGGCGTGATGCCGGAAGCATAATATTTTAAGAATCGACAATAAAGTTGTATAATTAATTGTTATGTTTCTTAAGGAGGGTCAGGGGTAATGCGCAGATTCTTAGCCATATTGACAGCTGTAATCGTTATCGCCGGATCACTGATCCCTTCGTACAGGAGCCTTGCGATCGAGGCCATCAGGACGAGCATCTCGACTGAAGTTGAAGAGGTAAACAAGGGTGATGTCGTAGCTGTAACGCTGTCGGTCAACCGCATGCCTCACATAATCAAGTTCGAAGATCTCGGCGTCGAATATGACAATAACTCTCTTACTTATCTTTCCTATAAGATATCTGGTACGCTTACGGACCGTTTTGCTATCGTTGTTGAAGACGACGGCAGCGGCAATCTTAATATCGGCGGCCTTGACGAAGGCACCGAAAACTATCTTAACGATAAGGCTCAGCAGGCTGATGGAGGAGAAGAAGAGGTTGAGGATATCTCTTTTGACTCAACTGAACCGGTTGACATCTGTACATTCTATTTCAGGGTCAAGGCCGGTTCTTACGATAACGTCATCTTCATAATGAAAGAGGGCGGAAGCTTTACAAACAGCGGATTTGAGAGGATCGACACTATCCCTGAGAGCAACTGCAGCATCAGCGTAAGTTCAGGTCAGTCAAGTGATGCGAGTCTTCGTTCCATCAAGATAAACGGAACGACACTCCCTGATTTCCAGAGTGATATCTATGAATACTACTTTAATGTAGCTAAGGACGTTACTAATGCCAAGATCGAAGTCGACCAGGGCAACCTTATGTCTACGGTCAATTTCTCTGATACAAAACTTGTCTTCGGAGACAATGTGATCTATATCGATGTAATTTCCCAAGACGGAACGAATTCAACTCAATATAAGCTCAACATCAACAGGCCTTCGTCTTTTGTTCAGGAGAATGCGAGCTTTGTGGATAAGGAAGGCAGACTGTTCTTCTTTGCGGCAGTACCTGACAACGTTAATATCCCGAATGATTTCAAGGAAAGTACGACAGTCATAAACGGATATGAAGTACCGTGCTATTCCAAGGAGGGTGTATACCCGATCCTCGTTTACGTTTTCGACGACGAGGGCTATACGGGACTTTACTTCTGCTACAAGAAGACACTTGAGATGACGAGGTACGACGTCGATAAGACGTTTATCATAAGCAGTACGGTCATGAAGATCGTAGCGGTCCCTGAAGGTGTTGAGATCCCTGAAGGCTTTAAGCCATTAAACTTCCCGGTAAATGACGGAATTTACGAAGGTTATGTCAATGATCAGGGCAAGGTCATCTTCTATCTGCAGGACGAGGGCGGCCGTGCGGATTTCTATCTCTATGATTCACAGAGCAACTATTTCAGTAAGTATGAACCTGTTGACGACAAGCCTGAGAAGACCTACAGATTTTTCTTCTGGGTCTGCCTCATCATTGCTATTGTCGAAGCAATAGTTATAATACTTATCGTATATATAGTAAGAAGATTCAGAAAGGAAAGGGTCAATCCGAGACCCAGGAGGGTATAAATAATGATGACGATAAAGCAGTTGCTCAAGGGCGACGATAATCTGACAGACAAGGAAAAAAAGTTCAGGGAACTTTTTACCTACATATTATTCGGCGGACTCACGACGGTAGTAAACCTCGTGGCGTTCGCTGTTTTCGATCACTTCGTAACGGCAGAGAAGAACGTAACGATCTTCGGTCACCCGTTTGATCTGTTCCTTCTCCTCAACCAGACGATCGCATGGCTTTTGGCAGTCATCTTCGCTTTTGTAACCAACAGGGCATTCGTATTCCGCTCCAACGGCAGCGTCATGAAGGAGTTCCTCTCGTTCGTCGGTGCCAGGATCGCGACATTCTTCATCATCGAGCTCGGAACTTTTGCTCTCTTCGTAATGTTCTGGGAGAACGTCGTCGGCTACCCGAAGGATACGATCGCTTTCTCGATCCTCGGATTTGACGTAACGCACCTGTTCATAATAAAGCTCATTAACGCGGTCATTCTCGTTATCGTCAACTATGTACTCAGCAAACTCCTTATCTTCAAGAGACACGAGGTACCTGCGGAGGCAGCTAAGTGAGTAAAGACACACCGGAGTTTCTCGAAAACGCATTGAAGTTCGGCATCAAGCTCGGACTCGACAGAATGAATAAACTTATGGACCTTCTGGGCAATCCCCAGGACGGTATCAGATACGTACATATCGCAGGCACGAACGGCAAAGGTTCCGTTGTTACCTGCTTGTCCTCTATCCTTGCAGCAGCAGACCTTAAGGTCGGAATCTATACATCCCCGTTCCTGGAGAGATTCTCCGAGAGGATGAGGATCTTAGACGGCCGTGATGATCTTATCAGGTTTACCCAAGATGATTCGACGGGCGAGATAGACGACGAGAGCCTTAACAGGAATCTCGAGCTCGTTAAGAAGGCTTCCGCGCAGATGGTCAGCGAAGGCTATGAAGACCCTACTGAATTCGAACTCGTGACGGCTGTCTGCTACCTCTGGTTCAAGGAGCAGAACGTCGATGTTGCAGTCCTTGAGACGGGACTTGGCGGCAGGCTCGATTCTACCAACATCATAAAAGATCCGCTCTGCACGTTAATAACGGCGATCGGTCTTGATCACACCGACAGGCTCGGCAATACCGTAACCGAGATCTCGGGCGAGAAGGCCGGTATCTTTAAGCCCGGCAGTAAGGCTATCCTCTTTGATCCTAAGAATATGATACTTGAGCCTTCTCAGCAGGATGAAGTCATGACTGTCATGACAAAGAAAGCTGAAGAAGTGGGTGCAGACCTCTCCATAAGTTATGCCGCGGCAGACGACCTTAAATATCTTCCTGACGGCAGGATGTCGTTTTATCTGAAGGACAGATTTGACGAAGAGATCGTGACGACCATGATCGGCGGTCATCAGGTTTTTAATATCGCACTGGCGATCGACTGTGCCGAATACCTAAGAAAGTATTTTGATATCACCGATGAGAACATCCTTGAAGGAATAAGACTCTCGCGCTGGAAGGGCAGGGTCGAGATCTTGAGCAGCGACCCGATCGTCCTTTTGGACGGCGGTCATAACCCGCAGGGAATAAAGAGCCTGTCTGATGCGCTGACTCGTATCTGCGCAGGTGCGCTCAAAGGTAAGGAGATGTATCTTCTTATGGGCGTCATGAAGGACAAGGATGTCGGAAATATGCTCCTGACACTCGAAGGATCGGGTGTCAGATTCAAGAAGATCTATGCGACGACGGTCAATAACCCGAGGAGCATGGAAGGCTCTGAACTTTGTAAACAGGTCAAACTTGTGTATAATAACCAGGTTGAAGCGTATGCCTTCGACGATGCGAAGGATGCCGCCAAGCAGGCGGTCTCCCGGGCTTTGGAAGACGATGCACCTCTTCTTGTAACGGGGTCGCTCTATCTTTTGGGTCAGGTTCGCGGAACAGTCTTAAAGAGTTTGAAGGAGCAAAGTCATGAGTGATTACATTCAACTTGCACAGTCTATTGCAGCTATAACCGAGGAGGACCTTATCCTCTTTAATGTATCTGCAGAGGAGAAAACTCATATCGTAAAGCAGTTCAACAGAGCCCTCGTCAATGCACAGGGTGACGGAACCGACGTGGCTCAGATATTCCTGAAGCCTCTCATCTCCAAGTATCCTACCTGGGGTGATGCAGCGCTCGTTTTCGGTCTTTGCCTCGCAAGGGAATACGAGTTTGCAAGAGCTGAAGAGAGTTTTGAATTCGCTATCAACAACGTGCTCAGCACTGAAAATAATCTTCTTGTCGCGCAGGAAGCTCTGCGCAAGGTCAGGGAAGATGCTCAAAATCCTGTCGTTCGTACCAAGAATCCGAACGAGATGCAGGAGAAGGGATCCATGATATCCGAGATGGGTGCGGTAGGTGACCGCCGCGGAATGCAGGCGCCTATCCTCATGCGCGCTTCCAAGAATCCTGCAAAGGCACAGATGGCAACCGAGAAAGAGCGCCGCGAGATCATGATGCGCGCTGCTTCCTCCAACGGCGAACTCCCTGATGACGACATTATGGTAGACGTTCCGGCTTCTTCATACGACAAGATGAGCCTCGCGATCAAGATCGGTGCGGGTATCCTTATCGTTGCAGCGATCTTCTGCCTTGTTTACTTCGTTATCGTTCCTACGGCAGTCAAGATCAAGGCATCCGACGATCTTCAGAAGAAGGTCGATTTCCTTACGCAGAAACTTGCCGAAAACGGTGAAGATCCCAAGTCTCGCGAGATCCTCGACGAGTATGCCAAGACGTTTAATATCGACACGTCTTCCGTCTCTGCCGATAATGCATAAGTAAACGCGTGCGCGGCGCGCATTTGTTATATAAATAATGCATTGTTTCCGTGGTGAAAAATGCGGTCTTATGCTGTAAAATATCACTTGTTGAATATAATACATTTACTGCTAGATAGCGGGAGGTCTGTATGAAATATATAAGCACCAGAGGTTTTGACGGTAAGTTCTCCGCCAGTGAAGCCATCGTAAGAGGTATCGCACCTGACGGCGGTCTCTTCGTACCTGAGTCCATTCCGGCACTCGGCGAGGATGAGATCGAAGAGATGATGAACATGGAATACTATCGCATCTCCGCGAGAGTCATCTCCAAGTTCCTTGACGATTTTACTGAAGACGAGCTCCTCACATATACAAGCGCAGCTTACGATCCCGAGAAGTGGGAAGAGAAGGTCGTTCCTCTCGTTCAGCTTAACGAATACAACGACCGTGAATATATCCTCGAGCTGTGGCACGGCCCTACGGCAGCATTTAAGGATGTTGCTCTCCAGCTTTTGCCTCACCTCATGACAGCCGCAGTCAGGAAGACGGGCGAGTCCAAGAAGATCTGCATCCTCACGGCTACATCCGGTGATACGGGTAAGGCTGCTCTCGAAGGCTTCAAGGATCTTCCGGGCACAGAGATCATCGTATTCTATCCTTCCGACGGAGTATCCGAAGCACAGAAACTTCAGATGATCACAACAACAGGTAACAATACTCACGTTATCGCAGTTAACGGTTGCTTTGACGATGCTCAGACGGGCGTTAAGAACATTTTCGCGAACGAGGAATTCGCTAAGATGCTCTCCGACAACAACGTTAAGCTCTCATCCGCTAACTCCATCAACTGGGGTCGTCTCGTTCCTCAGATCGCATATTATGTATATTCATATGTAGATCTCCTCCGTCGCGAGAAGATCGAAAAGGGCGAAGCGATCAACATCGTAGTTCCTACGGGTAACTTCGGTAACATTCTCGCAGCATGGTACGCTAAGCAGATGGGTATCCCGGTACACCGCCTGATCTGTGCTTCCAACAAGAACAAGGTCCTCTGCGACTTCTTCGCATCCGGAACATACGACAGGAACAGAGAGTTCTATAAGACGAATTCTCCTTCGATGGATATCCTTATCTCATCCAACCTCGAGCGTCTTCTTTTCGAGGTATCCGGCAAGGATGCAAGCAAGGTTTCTTCCTGGATGAAGTCCTTGAACGAGACAGGTACTTATACTGTAGATCCTCAGACATTGAAGCTCCTGCAGCGTCAGTTCGTAGGCGGATTTGCTGATGAGACCGGTATCACAAAGACGATCATCGACGTATACGATCGCACGGATAACGTAATCGATACGCACACTGCAGTCGGATTCAATATCTATAACAGATATCACCAGAGATCCAAGGATGAGACAAAGACAGTCTTCGCTTCAACGGCATCCCCGTTCAAGTTTGCTCCTGCAGTAATGGATGCTATCCGCGGTCAGGGTTACAGCAACGGCAGATCCAATGAGACGATCATCAAGGAACTCGCTGAAGAGAGCGGACTCAATATCCCTGCTACTCTCGCAGATATCGCAAAGCGTGAGATCCGTCACAATACTCAGATCGAGAAAGATCAGATGCTCGATACAGTTAAGAGTATCCTCATCGGATAAGTCTCGAAAATAACGATTCAAAATATCAAAAAGCCTGTTTCAGTCGGGGAACTGAAATAGGCTTTTTATTTCTTTTGGAGAATTATATAATTGATATCAGGGTATATATATAATCGTTGAAAGAGAAGAAAAGGAGGACAAAACAATGCCAATGGAATGGATTATTGCAGGTGTTGTAGCAGCGATCTTTGTTATCATCATCATCGTTACGAGCTACGTAAAAGCACCGCCGAACAAAGCTTATATTATTACGGGTCTTAAGAGGAAACCAAAGATCTTGATCGGTAAAGCAGGACTTAAACTTCCGTTCCTCGAGAGAAAAGACGAACTCCTGATCGAGCAGATCTCGATCGACATCAAGACAGGAGACTTCGTTCCTACAGCAGACTTCATCGGTGTTAACATCGACGCTGTCGCTAAGGTTCAGATCAGAACAGACGAAGAGGGCATCAAGCTCGCAATGAAGAACTTCCTTAACATGAAGGGCGAGCAGATCAACAGCCAGCTCGTTGATTCTCTCCAGGGTAACATGCGTGAGATCATCGGTACCATCACATTGAAGGAACTCTGCAACGACAGAAAGTCTTTCGGTGATCAGGTACAGGAAAAGGCACAGGTTGACATGAACAACCTCGGTATCCAGATCATCTCATGTAACATCCAGCACGTTGAAGATAAGAACGACTTGATCACAGCTTTAGGTCAGGACAACATGGCTTCCATCCAGAAGTCCGCCAGCATCGCTAAGGCAAACGCAGAGCGTGACGTCGCTATCGCACAGGCAGAGGCTTTCAAGGAAGCTAATGACGCTAAGGTAGCATCCGAGACGGAGATCGCGATCAAGCAGAACGAACTCGCTATCAAGAAGTCCGAACTTCAGGTAGTACAGGATACAAAGAGAGCTGAGGCAGACGCAGCTTATAAGATCCAGGAGCAGGCACAGCGTAAGTCTATCGAAGTCGCTAACACAGAGGCAGACATCGCTAAGCAGGAAAAAGAAGTCGAGCTCAAGATGAAGGAAGCTCAGGTTCGTGAGCAGGCCCTCGACGCAGAGGTCAAGAAGCAGGCAGATGCCGAGAAGTATCGTCAGCAGCAGATGGCCGACGTGGCTCTTTATAAGAGACAGAAAGAGGCTGAGGCTCGCAAGTACGAACTCGCACAGCAGGCAGAAGCTAAGAAGATCCAGGCTGAGGCCGATCTCGTAGCAATGCAGAAGGAAGCTGAAGGTATCCGTGCAAAAGGTGAAGCTGAGGCTGATGCTATCCGCGCCAAGGCAGAGGCTGAGGCAGTCGGTATCGACAAGAAAGCTGAAGCTATGCAGAAGTACGGCGAAGCAGCTATCATCGAGATGCTCTGTAAGATGTATCCTATGGTTGCAGAAGCTATCGCAAAGCCTCTCGCAAATATCGACTCTATCACGATGTATGGCGAAGGCAACACAGCCAAGATGACAGAGGACATTACAAAGTCCTTCAAGCAGACCATCGACGGTATCGGCGACAGCCTCGGTATCAACCTCTCTAATGTAGTCGGCAGCTTCGCAGGCACAAAGCTCGCAGGTTCAAGCCTCTTTAACACACCGGCTCCTGCACCTGCAGCAGTAACACCGGTTGCATCCGAGCAGGCAGCTCCTGTGGCACCTGAGACAAAGGAAAGCGTAGACGACGCACTCAGCAACATCGCTGACAACCTCGACAACGCAAACCAGGTTCAGTATCCGACAATGGACGGAACGTTGACAACAACGGACGAAGAGACGGATAATGAAGAAACAGATGATTAATAGGAACAAAACCTCTTAAACAGCGTTCCCCGGGCAGAAGATCATTCTGTTCGGGGTTCGTTTTTCGGAAAGAAGGGAGAACATAATGAAAAAGAATGTTAAGGTAACGGCCTTGGTATTGGCAACTCTCTTGCTCGCCGCCTGCTCTCCTTCAAAGGATATAAAGAAGGACGTTAAGGAAGCCGTCGAGTCAGGTTTCCAGCAAGGTAAGGAGGCAGTCGAATCCGGTTGGGATGAGCACAAGGATGATATTAAGGACAAGATCGATGACGGCAAGAAAAAGGCCGAGGACTTC
>CADCPU010000315.1 GCA_902803365.1 Oscillospiraceae bacterium | reverse complement strand
TCGCCTCCGATCAGTATGACCGCACCGTCTGTTATCCTGCCTCCGAGGAGTGAATCGAGCGTAGGCATACCTGAAGAAAAGCCCGTATGGACATCTTCATAAGCGTCGGCGAGGTTGATCGTCGATGCGCTGTTCGTCCATGAAAACTGATTGGCACTGTGGATAGGACTCTCCTTGCCCTTGGACTTGGGAGAGTCGGTGAGGGAAGAAGCTTCTGTCATGGTATTCCATTCTCCGCACGACGGGCATTTGCCTGTCCAACCGGTAGTCTCAAAGCCGCACTCCTTACAGAAAAAGGTGCTGTTTTTCTTGGCCATAACTGCTTCCTCCGAACTGTTTTGGATATTATAACACCTTACAAGGAGTGTGTGGTAAAATCATTTTGATAAAGGAGGTGCTCAGATGGACAGAGCGTGGATGCGTTTTTACGACAAGGAAGAGGTAGACAATATACGCTACTTCGAAGGTTCGGCTTACGAGATGCTCAGCACTACATGTGCCAAAATGCCGGAACGCAGAGCTTTGATCTATTTTCATGAGCGGTTTACATACTCCCGGCTCCTTTTCGAGATCGACAAGGCAGCGGAAAAACTCATTGAGTACGGTATAAAGAAGGGTGATGTAGTCCTTTTTTCTTTCCCGAATTCGATCCCGCTTATCGTAATGTTCTATGCGGTAAATAAGATCGGAGCGATCGCTTCGTTTTTGGATCCGGACGCTTCCCGCGGAACAGTGAAGAACGCGCTGTTAAGTAACGGCTGCAAGGCTTTATTCTGCAACGGATCTTTGAGAGATAAGCTTAAGGGTTGTTTGGATGATACTAATGTGAAGCTCGTTGTCTTTGCCGAGCTTGGCGATTACATGAAGCCGTTTCATAAGCTGATCCTTGCCATGACGCACCTGAGCTATGGTGATATGGACTATTTTAGAAGAGAACTTCCTCAGGTCGAAGGCGTGAAGATCGTTTCATATATTGATATGGTATCTACGGGCTTTAATCCGGAGACTCATTTCTCGAAGCCTGTCTCCCGTGACGAAGAGTCGGTCGCGATCAGGTTTAACAGAGGAAGTGCCGCAGGTGAGTACAAGGTTGAATCTTTTACGGACCGTGCGTTCAATGCCGCAGTACCGAATGTGGCAGTCGCTTTTAAACTTAAGGATATGCAGGGCAAGATCGCCCTTACGGGAATCGATAACAGTTACAGTGTCGTCATGACGATGGCATTCCACTCGATGCTCTGCTCGGGCGTCAGTGTTGCGCTCCTGCCGCTTTATACGGAGAGGAGATTTACGAGGGCGGTATTCATGTTCGAACCGAATATAATCATCGGATATCCTAATATGTTTCAGGATCTGTATGACAGTATAAGATCGTCTGATAAATATACCAGGAAGGATATGTCTTTCCTTGATCTGGCGATATCCGTCGGAACGGGATTTAATACGACGAGAAGGACTACATTTAACAGTTTCCTTGCTCAGCACAACTGCGGTTCGGAGATCCAGGAGATGTACGGCCTTACCGAGTGTCTTGCTGTAAGTTCCGTTAACCCGCAGTTCCATGCAAGATCAAATTCACTCGGTATTCCGTTCCCTAATATCCTGATGAAGATCGTCGATCCGAAGAGCCTCATGGAGCTCGATGTCGGAAAAGAGGGTGAGATCTGTATCTGCAGCCCTACTCTCCTCAAGGATATCGAGGGCAATCCCGAGCAGACGGCCAAGATCCTTCGAAAACACAGAGACGGCAGGATCTGGCTCCATACCGGTGATATCGGACATATCGACGAGAACGGCTTCTTTTATTTTGATTATACGGAGAAGAGACTCGCGAAGATCCGCGGTGTATCGGTATCGCTCAAGGCGATTGAGGATGTCGTAAAGAGCGTATATGGCGTAGAGGATGTCTGTGTCGTTGATTACTGTGATGACGATGGAGACAGTGTCTTGGTAGCAGTTGTTGTTCCTAACGACAGATATCTCTTTGATAATGCAAAGCTTTCTGACCTTAAGGAAGCGATCGAGCACGAATGTGAGCTTGTGCTTAACGAAGCATCACGTCCGTCCGAGATCGAGTACCGCGCATCTCTGCCAAAAGCAGGACTTGGAGTGACCGATTATAAAACATTGACCAAAGAAGTGACCGATAATCACTTAAAATCCGCAGAATAGCGATTAATTAACAATTTGTTGGTATAAGTCATACGGATTTGAGATATAATTGAGAAGCATGAACGGAGGTATACATGAAAAACATTAAGATCAAAGCGTGTGCCGTGCTCCTTACGGCAATGATGTTGATGTCTTCCTCGTGTTCTTTTATTGACGGCTTCAAAGATGATGTTGAAGCAAGAAGGACTAAAAGGGAAGAAGATCAAGACAAGAAAGACAAAAAAGATAAGGAGAAAAAGAACAGGGATAAGGACAAGGATACTGAGGAATCTGAAGAGACAGAAGAAACTGAAGATACCGAAGAGACAACAACGGAAGCTGATCCGACAGAAGCTCCCGATCCTACTGACGAACCGGCTCCTACTACAGCCCCCACTACAGTGAAGGATTCGGAATACGCCAAGTATCTCATTTTCCCGGACGAGCCGTATGATTACGACAAGGTCCACCCGGAGCATAAGCCGGGAAACATCACAGGCAAGGAAGCAAAGGAAGAACTCGACAAGATCGAGCATGATTACCTTGTAGATGTATTCAGCGACGACTATATCGATGCAGTCATCTACTTTGATGATTGCGAGGCATTGGACATCGATCTGTCCGAACCTTCCTGGGGTGATGTATCTTTTGCCGCTACAGAAGATGATATCAAGGATACACAGGAGTATCTCGACAGACTCTATGCAATTGACTACGAGAGCCTTGATGAATCCGACAGAGTCTTCTATGAGAAGATCACTTATGATATCGAGCAGGAGCTGTATATGGAGCAGTATCCGGGATACAATTTCCTGACACCTGTATTCAACTCATTTACGAGCCAGCAGTGCGAAATATTGTTCGTTCTCGACGTAATCTCATTTAAGACCAAGGAGGATGCCGAGAACTATATCGCAGTCCTCAAGGATATCGACAGATATTATGATGAGCTCTGCACATTCGAGGAAGCAAGAGTTGAACTCGGATATGCGGGAAGCGACGAACTCTATGACGGCGTTGTTGAGTCATTTGAGAACCTCGTAAAGCAGAAGGATGACTGCTTCCTCTATGAGTCATTTGAGAAGAGACTCGATAACATCAAGGGACTTTCCGATGATGACAGAGAACAGCTCATCAAGGATCACGAAGACGCGATGAAGAACGTCGTATTCCCTGAGTTCGAAGAATGTGCCAAGCGCATGGGCGCTCTCAAGGGCAACTGCAAGAACGAGCAGGGCGGCCTTTGCGGATTCGAGCACGGTAAGGAACTCTATGACATCGTTATGATGAACAAGTCCAATTCCTCGATCACACCTCAGGAAGCGACTGACGAACTTGATAAGCAGCTCAAGGTTCTCTACGGCAAGATCTTGTCCACATGGGAGTATATGGATCACGACTATACTGCAGGTGATCTTCAGGAGAATCTTGATTCACTCTATGATCAGATCTTCGAGTATTTCCCTGAGATCCCGGAACACAAGTATAACTTCATGACTGTTCCGGATGTATTCAAGGACAGCTTCAGCCCTGCTGCATATCTCGGTTATCACATTGACAGCTATGACGACAACATGTTGCTCGTTAACTCCGCTGCAGATAATGCTGACTTCGGTACGGTCGTAGCACACGAAGCGTATCCGGGTCATATGTATCAGTCACTTTATACGAGAAGCATCTCAGATCACTACTACATGGTCATCTTTGATTCCATCGGTTATGCCGAGGGATGGGCACAGTACGTTGAGGTCAATTCACCTCTCTTCTTCGGTGCCAGTGATGATGCAGTAGATGCATTCGTAGTTGAGTCCCTGCTCGATCTGTATCTCATGGGCCGCTGCGATATCGGTTATAACTATGAGGGTTGGACAAACGAGGATGCGGTAGACCACTTTACTGAGATCTTCGGTATGTCACTTCTTACAGAAGACGGACTTGATTGGACTAAGGAGATCTGTACGGCAAATCCGGGTTATCCGCTTCCTTATGCAATGGGTTACTACGAGATCACCAAGACGCTCGATGCTATCTTTGCTCTTGATGACACGATGGATGTCAAGACACTTCACACGATCTATCTCAATGCACAGACAGGTACATATGAGCAGATCTTAGAGTCGGCAAAGCGCCAGCTCGGCAAGTAAACTCTAACGTCAAAAATACTGACAGACCGCAGTTTTCGGACTGCGGTCTTCTTTTTTGCATTAATTTTGCATTATTTCGAAAAAAGCATTTGTGTAAATTTTCATTGTGCTATAATTATTATGATTATTAATGTGGAGGAGTTTTAAATGGCCAAATTAACTCGTCTCGCGAGTACTTTGATAGCGAGATATTATCCTTCCAAGACTCATACCGATGCATTCTACATGGACGGACGTCTTTTCGGAAAAAGAGAGAGCCGTAATGCAGATATTACAATAGATAAGGAAGAGAAAGGTTTTTTCTTTTCGGTTTTTTCACATCCAACGATTCCGGGTTACGAGCCGGGTATGATCCCGCCTTATGAACCACAATTGAGCGGTATCCTGAACGAAGTAAAGTTCGGCAGGAAACCTATCGATGCAATGATCTCCGGATTCCTGTCAACAGCTGTTGATGTAACGGGTAAGCTCAAGCTTCAGGATCAGGATAACCGTTCTCCTTATTTTGCAGGAATCATCGTTCACGATTCCGAAGCTTTTGCAGTAACGATCGGAAGCGGTCTTGCTTTTCTTTACAGAAACGATACCCTCTATCCTCTTACGGATGCCGGTATCCCTATCGAACCTATCGATGCCTACGGCAATCGTGTAGGAGATTTTTATAACTACGTATCTTCCAAGACGGCCAATGCACTCTGGTCGAACATCACGACACTTTCCGTCGATGACTGTATCATCCTCTGTAACAAGGCCGTTTATAATGCCCTCGGACAGAGAGAGCTCTTAAGGATCCTCGACGAGGCTGATGACCAGTGCGATGCTGCAGGTACGGTAATCGTTCAGGCTACGGCTAATATGCCTAACGTTCCTATGCAGTTCTCCATCTCATTTGTCGAGAGCATCACGACAGACGAGAAGAAGGGTCTGTTCGGATTCAGGAAGAAGAACAAAGAAGAAGACACCGAGAATATGAGCATCCAGTCCACAGTAGAGGGCGGCATCATCGGCGCAGCAGCCGAGGCTATCGCAAACTCAGGATTTGTTGCAGGCATCGATTCCGAAGTTCCTGAGACAGATGAATCGGGCGTATCCTTCGGTGATGATGACGATACGGAGAAGATGCCTGAGACAGCCAAGATCCCTGATCTTGAAGAATTGAGCTTCAAGGATTTTGTAGCTCCTGAAGAACCTGCATCCGATGCTCCTGTCGATAACAAGGTCGAATTCCTCGATGCTTCGGCTGAAGCTAAGCCTGTTGAGGAAGTCAGTATCGAAGAGATGATGAAGTCTCTCTTCGGTGAGATGGATCAGTCCAAGAAAGAAGGCCTCGAAGCACAGAAGCAGGCTGAGGAAGAACTCAAGGCTGCTCTCGTTGAAGAGACCAAGATAGATGATATCCCTCTCGCTCCTGCAATGGCCGAGGGTGAGAAGCTCGCACCTGCAGAGCCGGAGATCCCTTCCGATTCTCCGTTCGTATCCGCATTTAATCCGTTTGCGGCAGCTCCTGAGGTCAAGCCTTCCGTTATGGAACCTGTATCCGAGACATTCGTAACAGGTGCGGCTATCGCTGCAGACGATAACATGATGGATACAAAGACAGTAAGTTCCTTTGATTCTCTTTTTGCTAAGCAGGTCAAGGATGACAGCGGTATCAGTAACGACGGTATCATCGCAGCTGCTCTTCGCGAGCTCAAGGAAGAGAGCGACCTGACAACTATCGCTGTTGAAGAAGATAAGCCTGAGCCAGAAGAAGTCAAGGCTGAAGAGAAGGTCGAAGAGAAGAAGGAGGAGACTCCTGTTCCTGAAGTTAAGGTTGAAGAGGCTAAAGTCGAAGAGACCAAGGCTGAAGAGGCTGAGACTGAAGAAAAGACTGAAGATAATCATGAAGAAAAGGCTGAGGAGAAGAAGGAAGACGAGAGTAACAATGTTACAAACTTCGTAATCCCGGGCTTTGACGGCGATACGATGGCAGCTGCTTCCGAAGAGAAGAAGGAAGAGCCGATGCCTGTAACTGTCAATGATGATGAGATCGTATTCTCTGTCGGATCTACCGAAGAGGACTTCGACGAGCCTCAGGAAGACTTAAAGCCGTTCGATCCTTATAACGCAGGAAGCACTGACATCGCAGACAGTGCCAAGTCCGTAATGTTCCCGACAGATACGTTCGGCGGCATCACCATGGACAAAGAAGATAATGAAGATAATGAAGAAGAAAACGGAGGTGAAGCAGCAATGAGTGACGACACCAAGATTGTCAACGAACCGTCCTTCGACTGGAAGGAAGAAGGCACACCGGAGCCTCTCGTCGATACTATACCGGCACCTGAGTTCGATATAGTTCCGAACGAAGAGAAGAATCCGATCGATAACGTTAACTTCCCGCTCTCTTCCGAGCCTGCTTCAGCTTCAGAACCTGCTCCTGCGCCTGTAGAGGAAGAGGAACTTCCTGTTGAAGTCGCATCCGATTCCGATGATATGGTATTGCCGTTCGAAAACGCAGTCATCGCAGAGGCAGACGAAGAGCCGACCTCAAAGGGTGATATCCCTGATATGCCGGTATTTGGCAGTCAGACATATGATTCACCTTCTTATGCAGTAAACTCCGAGCAGCCTGTAACAGATGATTCCGCTGCTTCATATTCAGTAGGCGAATACCGTGAGAATGAAGACCTCGCTCCTCAGCAGGCACCTTACCAGTCTTTCGGCAGCGAGACATTCGAAGATGAAGAAGCGCAGCAGGTTCCTTATCAGGAAGCACCTGCAGATCAGGGTTACTACGGCGAAGGATATGCTCAGGAACAGCAGTCATATGATTCATATGAGCAGTTCAGCGATCCTAATGCTCAGTATCAGCCTCAGGACTTCGCTCAGAACGAAGGCTACTATGACCAGAACTACGCTCAGGGCTATGATCAGAACTATGCCCAGGGTTATAACCAGAACTACGAAGCAGGTTACGGTGAAGGATACGAGCAGTTCAGCGAGCCTAATACAGCACCTTACGATTACGATGAGGTAGCTGCAGCAACAGCAGCCGCTGCCGCAGCAGCAGGCGCAGGCATGGGCGTTGAAGCAGCTCAGGAGCAGGATGATTGGATCAACAACATCCTCGGAATCGATAACTATGAGACTCCGACACCTGCACCGACGCAGCCTGTAAGAACAGAGCCTAAGCCAAGGCCGAAGACGACACCTATCTCTAACCCTAACGGTCAGAGACCTAATCCTAACAGACCTACAGGCGGAAATAATCCGAACAGACGTCCGGGTCAGCCTCCAAGGCCTGCAGCAGGCGGAGGAAGAGGCGGTAACGGCGGCGGTAAAAAGCCATTCCGCTTGAGCCGTAACGGTGCGATCTTCCTTGCATTCGTAGCAGTAGTATTGATCGTATTTATCGTAATTATCGTACTCATCGCCAAGTCTTGTTCTTCCGATAAGAAGAAGGAGAAAGAGGCAGAGGAGACAAAGGCAACAGAGGTTTCAGAGGTTATCGAGACGATACCTAATGAGACCGCACCTGCAGCACCTGTCGATCCGACAGCACCTATCGGTACATTTGCATTCTCTGATGCAACAGGTTACAGAACATGGTGGGATCTCTTCAAGAGAGTCTATAACATCGAGATCGAAGGCGACTCTGATCCTAAGATCCAGACATTGCTCGACTACAACGTAGCAGTCAGCGGTGTACCGGTACCTGAAGGATACAAGCCGTCACCTAACGAAGTATTGCTCCTGCCGCCTAAGGAGATCCTCGAAGGAACTATGGCAATGCCGGGCGGCACTGCTCCTGCAGCTACAGGCGATGCCGGAACCGTAAGCGGCGAAGCTTCACTCGGCGACGGCGATGCAGCAACAGGTGATGCTACAGGCGAGACTACAGCAGCTGCTGACGGAACAGCAGAGACGACTGCAGCACAGTAAGAACAACCAAAACGTTTGGCTGTCCCCGATAAGTAGGGGGCAGCCCGTTTTTTTAGTGATCATTGATTAAGGAAAAGGAATATGATCAAGAAGCCTTATGACAAGAAGATCCTTCTTGTTGATGACGACCCGGGCATCAGACTTATGCTCGAGACTGTCCTCAAGAAAGAAGGTTATACAAACATTATCACTGCAAGCTGCGGTGAAGAAGCGATCGAGAGGCAGAAAGCGGGAAGACCCGACCTCGTCGTGCTCGATGTCATGCTTCCGGATATCGACGGTTTTGAAGTCTGTAAACAGATAAGGACCACATCTATGGTCCCGATCCTATTCCTGTCCGCCAGAGTCGATGAAGTGGATAAGCTTCTCTCATATGCGCTGGGCGGAGACGAGTATATAACCAAGCCGTTCAGCCCCAGAGAACTCATAGCAAAGATCAGTGCGATGCTTATAAGGCAGCGTTACTACGAGAATGCGTCCGTGGCAGAAAAGAAGATAACATTCGGAAGATTCGTTATCGATCTTGATAAGAGGATATTGCTTGAAGATAACAGACCGGTCGATCTGACAGCCAAGGAGTATCTGCTCCTGGAATATCTGGCAACAAATAAGAACATAACACTCAGCAAGGAACAGATAACAGAAAAAGTCTGGGACATCTATTCCTTCGGAAGTGACAACACCCTTATGGTCCATATAAGACACCTGAGAGAAAAGATCGAAGACGACCCGTCCGATCCGAAATACATCAAAACGGTTAAGGGCAGAGGGTATGTGTTTGAGTTGTGAGTGGGGGATAGATAATCCGTGAAAAAGAACATAGTAAAAGAATACATAAAACTGATAGTATTTTCAGTTTTGACGTCGATATTACTCTCGGCTGTCTTGTGTTTTGCTTTGTTTTTTTACGGTGATGAAGTAGATGAAAATGATCCGTATTATCTGGCAAGAGGTATAAATAATCTTGTGCAGATAGAAGGGGAGAATATATCGATAACAGATGATGCAAAACAGAAGTTGAAAAGGAATGATCTGTGGCTCCAGATTATTGACCAAAATGGAAGTGTTATTGCATCTGAAAATACTCCTAAGATTATCCCTGAACATTATACTAATATAGAACTTGTTGATTTGAGTCTCTATTCCGGTACCAACTATGGTTATACAGTCTATATTGTTCCCATTACAAAAGCATCTGAATATGGAGCTGTGATAGGTGCTAAAAGTGATGCTGCAACTAAAGTTGTATTTAACTATCCAGGTTCTTTCTTGGAGTTGATCGTCAAGTATTTTGTTGTTATCTTATTTGCTTCATCGGCAGTAGTCTTTCTCGCGTCTTTCTATTTTTCAAGAAAAATTACCATACCTATGAGTAAAGCTCTAAGTGATATCGAAAAGGTGCAAAAGGGGGAGTATATCGACGTTTCTAAAGATCGTAACGACAAGATATTTTCCGATGTCTTTGTGAGCATTTCCAAACTCCAGGAAGAACTTCAAAGAAATGATAAACAACGCGCTGAATGGATAGTAAATATATCGCACGATATCAAGACTCCGTTATCAACGATCAATGGCTATGCTGAATTAATGACTTCCGAGGATTATGATTTTGAAAGTAATGAAGTAAGGGAGTATTCTGCACGTATCCTGGAATCGGCCAAAAACATAAATGAACTTGTTGATGATCTTAGGATCAGCAGATCTCTTGATGAAGGGGATATCGTTATTAATAAAACTGAAGTTGATATGGTTGAATTGATCGAAGAAGCAGTTAGAGATATTGAAGAACTTCACAGTAAAGACAATAAACCGAAGATCACATATTCTATAAGACCAACAGTGAATCTGGATCGTAAATTGATGAAACGTTGCTTGCAGAATATAATCGGCAACGCATATATCCATAACGGTAAAGATGTGAAAGTTGAAGTAAATATCTCTGTTCAAAATGAAAGAGTCGTTATATCGATTAAGGATAACGGCAAAGGTATGACTGAAGAAGAGAAAGATCAAATCTTTGATCGATACTATCGCGGAACAAATTCACTAAACATAAAAGGCACCGGACTCGGCCTTGCTATTGCCAAAGAAATTGTGCGTAGCCATGGTGGAGATATTGATGTGGAAAGTAGTCTAAAGTGTGGGACAGAATTTGTTATTTCAATTTGATTGTTCTTGGAATTAAGACAGAATTAAGGTTGACTTAAATTGCATATAAGGACGTACCTTTAAACTGATTATGTAAAGCAAAATCAGTTGCCGAGATGGAGGTACTTATTATGGAAAAAGGGAATGATACAAGCGATAAAATTTCGGCATTATTCTTTTCAAGTTTCGTTGTAAGCGGAACATATTTTTCCTACTACAACACAACTCTTTTTTGTGTTTATAGTGATGGAGAGGATAATTTATTAAGAATTAATGCTGGTGGTGATAGTGACAATTCATCAAGGTCAAAACAGCACTGTAAGGATAAAAAAACAGAATCAGATTGTGATAAACCCGATAGCATAAAGTTTCTATTTCTTAATGAAATATTATCGCCAACAAAAGCATGAAATCGAATAGAACTTGGAAGAAATAATCGTATTAAGGGCAACAGATTTTGCAGATCGAACTCTTAGGAGAATTTTCTCCTAAGAGTTATCGATTACATCAAAGGAAGAGTGGGACTTTATGGAAACAAATACATATCTGTTAAGAGTAATGAGAGCATACTTGTTTCAATCAACGGTTCTGATTATGACCCTAATTATGGCTATGACATTTTTGTGCATATATGTTTCTAATTATTTTTCGGTTGGATATAACATGGAAATTTGGATAGAGGCAAGTGAGAATGTGGATTTTTTCCTTTCGTTAATTGTGTGTGTTGTCTATGTTCCAAACATCTATATTCAGTATAAAAAAAACTTTGCAAAATATGCTGAGATTAGATGTAAAAACAAACAATATGCCAAGACTCAGTTTGTAGCTATCGCGATTTTGACCTGTGCAAGTGTATTCTTATCTTACTATTCAGCGCTTCTGTTCTGTTTGAACCTGATAACTCCGGGGACTGTCATGCCCGGCAGTGACCTTCAGCAATATGTATTTGGAAGCTATCAGGTTTACCATCCCTATGTGTTTGGAGCTGTATGGTGCTTATGGAAAGGTTGTGTATCGGTGCTCTTTGTCATCTTCGGCGGCTTTCTTGCGATATACACCAAGAATCTTTTTGTATCCGTACTGTCCCCCTTCCTTTATTGTATGGCAGAAAATCTGGTTACGGCACTTCTTCAGATGCCGCAGTACAGTATCGTTACTTCATATGTTCTCAACAGATTGTCACCTCAGAGCATGCGGGCCTGGTATTACCCGATAGGTGTTGTTACGTTCATTGTCTTTACTTCGATCATTGTCTTATTTGTCAGGAGAAGATCCGAGAATGGATATGCATAAGCTTTACAGATGTCTCATAAAGAACAGACTTCCGAGACTCGGTATACTGTCGCTTCTGATATTCACTTTTCTTTGCAGTCAGAAACTTCAATTTGCGAAGGCTGTGGATATGGGACTTGGCGAGTATATGTTGTTTTCGATATCTGATCATTACTTCCTGATCTACTGCTGGTTCTTCTTTATCCTTCTTGTAGCGATCAACAAGCTGCACGATAAGAACGATAACGAGAGGCTCCGCTATAAGACAGTCAAGGAATACTACTTTTACGAAGTCTGTTCCAAGGGATTATTGATGGCAGGGCTCATCGCTCTTCATATCCTGATCCCGCTTCTGCTGGGATCGGTATCGCTCAGACTTGGTAACTCTTTTACGACAGTCTTTGATCATAACCTGCACGACGGCAACCTTGAAGTGCTCGAGATCTATTCTCTTAATTTCAAGACACCGATGACGGCAGTTATTCCTGCAGTATTCGTTTGGTGGTTCGGAAGCTTCGTTCTTGATATATCGATCTTTATGGTGAATGAGTTCAGGAAGAAAGCACTCGATATGTTGTTTGTTGGTCTCATGGTCTTGAGCACCATACTCGGGTTCTATACGGCAATAGACGAAGGAACTTGGCAATTCCTGTTCTTCAATAACTACTTTATCTTCCACCATGCGTACCTGGTTAATAACATGGCTGCGCTTATTACGGATCTACTGATGGGGATCCTGGCGCTCATCGTCCTGACCCGTATCGCATTAAGGATAAATACGAATCATTCGATCCGCAGGCTGGGATTCTACAGATTCCTCTACGGGGGTAAGGCCAAGCTTCTGATCACTGTATTTGTTTTGTTGACTTTGCTGTCGATCTTCAGGTCGGACCTTGATCCGGCCGTGATGGTCTGGGATCTGAACAAGGGATTCTCGTATTCGTCGTTCGGACTTACGGAGTTTCTCTTCTACATATTCCCGATAGCCGCGATGCTCTTTTGCATCAATGCGATAAACGAGAAGAATGATAGGGACAAGTTGAGCCTTCTGATGTTCAGATCAGGCAGGAGACGCAACTGGGATCGGATACTCGATCGTGAGGAGACTCGATTCTTCCTGCTGACGACGTCAGCTTGTACCGTGCTCGTTATGTTGATCAATTCTGTCGGACTTCTGGTGAGCAGGTCGTCAGAATTTTGGAATGAACTAGCCTCGTTTTACGGGATCGAAGAAGAAACGGTATTTGTCATCCTGTTTCTGTGTCCGCTCATGAGAGCGGTCGAGTGGTTCATCCTGCTTCGGGTGGACAGGCTGATATTAAGAACGACGGGTAACAGCATCATCTCATATGCGGTTACGATGCTCCTCTGGCTGCCGGGATTTATAAGTGACTTCATAAGTCCTGCGGGTAAGGGAGGAGCTTATCAGATATTTGAGCTTATGAGTTCTCACCGCCTGGCGGGGATGGTGCCTGTCCTTCTTGTATATGGGGCGTCCCTCGCACTGATACCGGGATCTGATATCGGCAGGAGACTGGAAAGGAGAAAGGAAAGATCATGGCAACAGTAATAGAACTTAAGAATGTAAGTAAGCGATTCAAGGAAAAGGAAATATATGAAGACTTAAGTCTTCGGATCGAGCAGGGCTCCTGTGTGGGCTTCATCGGAGAGAACGGCTGCGGTAAATCAGTCCTGTTCCAGCTGATTTCCGGCCTTCTCCCGCCTGACTCGGGATCTGTGACGGTCGAAGGCGAGCTTTTGGGCGATCACAGGGATTTCCCTGAGAACATGGGGATCCTTATCAATGAGCCGGGCTATATCGAATACTTCTCGGGCTTTAGGAACCTTAAGCTCCTGGCTGAGATCAAGAACATCATTGACGATGAGAAGATCAGGGCCACGATGAAGCTCGTGGGTCTTGATCCGAATGACAAGACCCCGGTCAAGAAGTACTCGATGGGCATGAAGCAGAAGCTGGGGATCGCGCAGGCGATCATGGAAGATCAGAGCATCGTGATACTTGATGAGCCTTATAACGCGCTTGATTTCAAGACGAATCGCGAGATCACGGAACTTTTGAAGAAGCTTAAAGAGCAGGGCAGGACGATACTCCTTACGAGTCATCAGCATGAATACCTGACGAAGCTCTGCGACAGTCTCTTTTGCATCCACGAGAAGAAGGCCGTCCCGTTCACCAAGGAACTGGCTGAACATTATTTTGGCACATAACACCCTTTCACATACCATCATTAACCTAGGAAATACCCCCGAGACGCTTCACTCGGGGGTGTTTTCTGTGTGTTTTGCTCGAAAACGGCCATTTTTGCATATTTTCAAATGGAAAATAAAAATCATTGTTAAAGATTCATATAAAAGCGGGGCATAATTCACATAATTTCGGCTAAGAAAAAAATATTTGCTGTTTCATATTTGAGGGACTGCGTGTAGAATAACATAGATATACTTTTATTAAGTCAATCGACTGTCACGTCGTTAAAAGGTGAGGATTATGCATAAAAGATTGTACATTCCGGGACCGGTTGAAGTAAGACAGGATGTTTTGGATCAGATGTCCAAACCAATGATCGGACACAGGACCAAAGACGCTACTGCTCTTCAGCAGGGGATCTCAGAGAAACTCCAGAAGGTAATGGGAACAAGTAATACTATCGTTCTTTCCACTTCATCAGGAAGCGGACTTATGGAGGGTGCAGTTCGATGTTTCACCAAGGAACGTTGTGCAGTATTTTCAATAGGTGCTTTCGGTAAGAGATGGTACAAGATGTGCGAAGCTAACGGTGTACCTGCAGATATCTTCGAGAGCGTACTCGGACAGCCTACAACTCCTGAGATGGTAGATGAGGCTCTTGCTACAGGCAAGTACGACTGCATCACCATCACACAGAATGAGACTTCAACAGGCGTTCATAACCCTATGAAGGAGATCATGGCTGTTGTTAAGGCTAAGTATCCTGACGTTATCACATGCGTAGATACAGTTTCTTCCATGGCAGGTGACTACATCCCTGTAGATGAGCTCGGTATCGACGTTTGCATCACTTCAACACAGAAGTGTCTCGGCTTGCCTCCGGGAATGTCTATCGCTTCCGTAAGCGACAGAGCTATCGAGAAGGCTAAGACGATCAAGAACAGAGGTCTTTATTTCGACTATGTAGAGCTCGTTAAGTTTGTTAAGGAGAAGCCTTTCCAGTATCCTTCAACACCTTCGCTCTCACATATGTATGCACTCGACTATCAGCTCGACCGTATCCTCGAAGAGGGCATCGAGAACAGATACAAGAGACACTGCGAGATGGCTGAGGTCGTTCGTGAGTGGGCTAGAAAGAACTGCGAAGTCTATTCCAACCCTGATCACCTCTCCGTAACGGTAACATGTATCACTAATACAACAGGCATCCCATTCTCCGAGCTCAACAAGGCTATGGGTGAGAAGGGCTACCTCATCAGTAACGGTTACGGCGATCTCAAGGACAAGACATTCAGGATCGCGCATATGGCTGACACGACGATGGACGAGATCAAGACACTCTTGAAGGATCTCGAGGAGACCATCGCAGAGCTTAAGGCTAAGGCATAAGAGTTCAAGCATTGTTTGGAGGACAACATGAAAATTTTGGTTACAGAGAGCATCGCTAAGGATGCCATTCAGTATTTGAAGGATCAGGGCTTCGAGGTTGAGGAATACCTCGGCCACAAGCAGGAAGAGATCGAGCAGTACATCAAGGGCTTTGACGCACTTATCGTACGTTCAGCTACTAAGGTTAATGAGGCGCTCCTCGCTAACGCTGACAAGCTCAAGGTAGTCGGCCGTGCAGGTAACGGTATCGACAATATCGACGTTAAGGCTTGCACAGCTAAGGGCGTTGTAGCAGTCAACACTCCTACAGCTAACATCATGGCAGCAGGTGAGCTTGCAGTAGC
>CADCPU010000314.1 GCA_902803365.1 Oscillospiraceae bacterium | reverse complement strand
TGCATTGCTGCAGGATACAAGCATTAACGCTGCCAAAAAGGCCGCAGAAATCTTTATCCTCTTCATAGTATTCACCTCTTCATTCACCAGATTACGATCGCTTTAAATGTCTCGCCTTCAAATTCCAGCTCGAGCCTGTGACCGGCTGATAACAGACAATTATCCGCTATGGACAGACCAAGTCCCGTTCCGCTCTCGCTGCCTCTGGATTGCTCGCCTTTGACGAACGGTTTTTTGAGGTCCTTTATGTCCTTGATCTTAACGTCAGTCAGGTTGGAAATAGCCATCTTTGACTTGTCGATCTTAACTTCTACCGTGCTTCCTGACCTTGCATATTTTTCAGCATTTCCGATAAGATTTCTGATAGCCTGTTTCAGCAGTTCCTCATCACTTTTGATCTTAAGATCACCCGTGATAATCACCTTGATATCTTTCCTTCTGAAAAGCTCTTCAGTCTCTTTATATTCCTGCTCGAAAATATCCCTTATATCAACTTCCTTAACCGCTATTGAATCCTTTCCTATCTCGCTTCTGGAGAAGTCCAAAATTCCCTCGACGGTCTTATTCATAAAGTCGATATTCTCTCTTATCCTGGCCGAATAATATGCGCGCTTTTCCGTGTTGATATTCTCCTCCAGATTCTCCGCGTATGCAGACATCGCAGCGAGCGGAGTCTTAAGATCATGAGCCATACTGTCTGTAACTTTTTTCCTGTACTCGAAGATCTCATAAGTTGAGCGCTCGCGAAGATATACGATGTATGCAACAACTACTGCGAGCACCGTTGATACGGCAAACCAGAGCAGAGCATTTTTGATTACCACTAATGGCATCATCGAAACAAAACCCTTGAAATCACCGGGCGTAATACCCAGACTTATGGTCAGGACTTCAGGAAGAGTTCTTGCCGTATAGACCTTTGTATATTCAGAGTTCAAGACCCCTTCCGGCCTTCTGAATACTTCCATTGTGCAGTCAAAACCGTTTTTGTTTGAACGATATTCACATTCGTCTCCAAATGACGGTGAGAATGAATTCTCATAGACCTTGCCATTGTACTCAAAGCTCATCGGAATAAATGTCTTGTCTGCAGTAAATTCATAGAATGACAGAAGCTTTATCGTTATCCTATCATCTTCTGCATCGTCGCTATGCAAATCATTAAACTTCCAGATCTCTAACCCGAGATCTTTGTTTACCTGATCTACTGCAGTTGCGTCGACCTCACCACCCGCAGGACCGACAGATCCGCTGACAGGAAAGCCGATGATCCCGTCATCTGATTTGTATTCATATGTATTTACGGGCTGATATGATCTCAACAGACATGTCTCTCCATCATCATCGGTATATGATGCCATAGCTCCGATGTCTTCGTGATAGAGCGGAAACTGTACCATTCCTGTCGAAGAAGTCTCACACATAAAATCCGTATTGAATCTGTACGAATATTCATACATCATCTTATATAATTCAGACAGAGCCTGATTCGTCTCCAGCTCAAAAGCATCGTAGCCTCTGTAGGCAGAATAATCCGGATATTCAAGCCTGTACATTTCAGCGTAGCTTCCTATCTCTTTTCGATATTCCACGAACTTTTGATGAAGCGAGAGAAGCTCCCTCGCTTTTGCATTTATATCGATCTCGGCCTGCAGATATTCTGCGTCATATGCCCGCCTGCATTTGCTGTTGGTAAGGAAATATACCCCTCCGAAAGCAATCGCCGTAATGAGCCAAAATATAGCCAGCCATGTGCCGAGCGTCTTCAGATATCGCGGCTTCACGATCATCTTCTTGCGTCTCATCTTCTCCTCCTCTAGACGGCTTTGTATCCGCCGCCGATAACGGTCTTGATGTGATCTCCGCAAGGTCCGAGCTTGTGACGTATCTTTTTGATGTGACTGTCAACGACTCTGTCACTTCCGTCAAAATCCGCACCCCACACGAGATCCAATAGTCTCGACCTTCCGAGAACGTGGCCTTTGTTCTCGAGAAGTGCCTTAAGGAGGAAGTATTCCTTAGGTGCCAGTTCGACTTCGCCGTCATTCGTGAACACCTGCATCCTTGACGGGTAAAGCTTGATGTCGCCCGATTCGAGGACTCGCTCTTTTTCTCTTCTGCCGATCCTGTCGAGCAAGATCAGGCACTTGGTGTAGAGCACCTTCAGAGAGAACGGCTTGACCATATACTCGTCGGCTCCCATCTCGTAGCCCTGAAGTATATTGTCTTCGGTTCCGAGAGCAGTCAGGAACACGATCGGACAGTCGCTTTTTTCGCGTAGCTTCTTACAGATCATAAAACCCGACGGGCCCGGCAGCATAATATCGAGAATGACCAGGTCATACGTATTCTCCGTCACGGCCTTCATTCCCTCCTCGCCGTCCGCCGCTGCGTCAACAGTAAAAGCTCCTTCACTCTTCTCAGTGAAAAAGTCAGTCACCGCCTCGCGGATCTGAAATGAATCTTCAACGATCAAAACCTTTGCCATCAATTACGACCTCCATGGTTCAGATGATAAACGAGCCGTGTGTCCATCGTATGCCCATCGAAAAAATGTTTTTACATATCTTATCACTCTCGTGATTCTGACGCGTGTCAGAAAAGGGCCTTTTTGACAACCCAACTGACAACTTTTGATCAGAACTAAAAAGAGGCCGGCTTCATGAGCCAACCCCTAAAAGTATCAATAAGGAAGTATCCTTGCTTCAACGCACTTATCCGTGAACTCAGGGCTTCGTGTAAAGCCCATTACCACTTCTGCACGCGATGTGCCGGAGCCGAGGACGCTAAGCCAGTAAGCAGATCCGTCTGCATCAGGCTCGCGGTTCATGAACGTCGCATACAAGCGGTTCAGGTAATCGGCATCAGACAAGCCGTAAGAATTCATCTCATCTGACAGGAAGAAGAATGCGCCTACAGCCTCACCCGTTACCTCAAAGTTGGCGAGTGCAGATGCCCAGTACTGACGACCTTCCTCATCGTATGAACGGCCGAGAGCTGTCGTATACATGCGCTCGACGAATGCATAGGTCAAGGAAGTCGGAGCTATGG
>CADCPU010000313.1 GCA_902803365.1 Oscillospiraceae bacterium | reverse complement strand
TTCACCCTTAGGGTGAGCGAACACAGCCACACCACAGAAAAACTCACCCTTAGGGTGAGCGAAGATACTCGCCTCACAAAATGACTCACCCTTAGGGTGAGCGGGGAGCAGCAACAACGCAAAAACGCTCACCAATAGGGTGAGCGAAGGACATATGTCCGCGCTCGAAAAACAGCGGCGCAGAGAACGTAAAACATTGCGATTTCGAGATTGATAATATTTTTATGTAGTGTTACAATTTATCGAATTATACTAATTAATAGAAGGAGGAATAAACATGAATAAGCCGATTTTCGAAGGCTCAGCTGTAGCTATCGTTACACCTTTCACAAGTGAAGGAGGTGTTAACTTTAAGAAGCTCGAGCAGCTTGTTGATTTTCACCTTCAGAATGGAACAGATGCGATCGTAGTATGCGGTTCGACAGGTGAGGCTTCGACTATGCCTGATGACGAGCACATCGATACGATCAAGTGCGTTGTAGATGCAGTTGCTCACAGAGTACCGGTAATTGCAGGTACAGGTTCAAATGATACTGCGCACGGAATCCGTTTGACAAAGAGAGCATGCGAGGTTGGTGCTGATGCTACTTTGCTCGTTACGCCTTACTATAACAAGTGTACGCCGGAGGGTCTTTACAGACACTTCAAGGTAATGGCAGAAAATTGTGATGTGCCTGTTATCCTTTATAACGTACCTTCAAGAACAAATGTAAATATCTCACCTGAGGTCCTTTACAGACTTGCCGATATCGAGAATATCAAGGCTATCAAGGAATGTAATCTTTCCCAGGTTCCTGAGACACTCAGCCTTTGCGGTGACAGATATGATTTCTATTCCGGTGAGGATGCTCTTGTAGTACCGCTCATGTCACTTGGCGGTAAGGGCGTTATCTCCGTTGTTGCAAACATCCTTCCTGCAAAGATGTCTGAGATGGTACATGCATTTTTGGATGGCGACATCAAGAGAGCTAAGGATCTCCAGATCGAGGTCGTTCCGCTCGTTAAGGCAATGTTCTGCGAAGTTAATCCTATTCCTGTCAAGGAAGCTGTTCAGTACCTCGGATTCGAGTCCGGTGAGTGCAGACTCCCTCTTTGCGGCATGAGCGAAAAGAACAGACAGTTCATGATCGACGTGCTCAAGAAGTATGATCTGTCTCATATCAACGCTTTCCTGAAGGGAGGTAACAACTGATGGCTATCAAGGTCTTGATGCACGGTTGTTGCGGCCGTATGGGTCGCGCCATCAATGCGCTCTGCCTGGAGGACGACGCAGTTGAGATCACTTGCGGCGTAGATCCTTCCGATAATACTGAAGGACTTAAGTTCCCGATCTTTAAGAATCTGAACGATGTAAATGTTGATTTTGACGTTATCATCGACTTTTCTCATTTTTCCTGTATTGCAGGCCTTTTCGATTTTGCAGTTGCAAACAACAAGCCTGTAGTATGCTGTACAACAGGTCTTACTGAGAATGACCTCAAGATCCTTGATGAGGCTTCGAAAAAAATTCCTGTTTTCAAGTCTGCAAATATGAGCGTCGGAATGAACATCATGGTCGCACTCTGCCGCAAGGCTACAAAGCTTCTCTATAACGAGGGCTACGATATCGAGATCGTAGAGGCTCATCACAATCAGAAGCTTGACGCACCGTCCGGTACGGCTCTTATGATCGCAGATGCCATCAAGGAAGAGATCGAAGACGATATCGAATATGTATATGACAGACAGTCCGTAAGGAAGAAGCGCTCAAAGACCGAGATCGGCATCAGCTCGATCAGAGGCGGAAACATCGTAGGTGAGCATGACGCAATGTTCATCGGCGGTGAGGAGATCTTGAAGATATCTCACAGTGCGCAGACGAGGACGGTTTTCGCGCGCGGTGCAGTAGTTGCCGCCAAGTTCCTGGCTGATAAGGCTCCGGGAAAATATGACATGACTAATGTGATCGAATTATAATTTGGAGGTAACACACATAATGGATCTTAATTCTATAGTACGTCTGACCGCTGATGCGAATGCTGCAGGAGCTGCCGACAGCACACAGCAGCTGATCTTTACAGTCGGTTCGCTCGTGATCTTCGGACTTGTAATGTACTTTATGATCATTCGTCCGCAGAAGAAGCGTGAGAAAGAACTCAAGGAGAAGATGTCATCTCTCCGCGTTGGTGATCAGGTAGTAACCATCGGCGGTATCGTCGGTAAGGTTGCCAATATCAAGGATGATGAGGTTACGATCTCAACTTCTCTTGCTAATACGCTCATTACATTCCAGAAGACAGCTATCAGCACTGTCGTATCTGATGAGCCGGAAGAGAAGAAGCCTGTATCCAAGACTGACAAGGCCAAGAAAAAGGCTTTCAAGGTCAAGGGAGAAGACGACGAATAAGAATCTTGATACTGCCTCAAACGAGGCAGTATTTTTTGCGCCTATTTTTGGGTCAAAGTGAACTTTTGTTCCGTTTTGTACTACATAAGATATGCCAAATGAGGTATACTAAAAAGAAAAAAGGACAGGAAGTATGGCGCAGATCCCGGATGACGTAATTCAGGAAATACTCGACAAGGCCGATATCGAATCGGTCGTGGGTAAATACGTTACATTCACGAAGCGCAGCGGCAATAATCTGTTTGGCCTATGTCCTTTTCATTCCGAGAAGACACCGTCTTTTTCGATATCCAAATCAAAGAACATATATAAGTGCTTCGGCTGTCAGAAGGCGGGCAACAGCATCGGTTTCATAATGGAGATCGAGCGTCTGACTTTCCCTGAGGCCGTCAGGTTCCTGGGCAAGGAATTCGGCGTTGAAGTGCCTGAGACGCACGGCAATTATGACGGCGACAGGAATCGCAAGCACAAGGACCGCATCTACGCGCTCCTGACTGACGCTGCCAGATTTTACTACAGATGTTTTACGAGTCCGATGGGCAAGGACGCCAGAGATTATGCCAAGATGCGTAATTTAAGTCCTGCGACGCTCACGAATTTCGGTATCGGTTTTGCGCCCGATTCATGGGACGCGCTTTATAAGGAACTCAGTTCCAAGGGTTATACCGACGAGGAGATGGAAGGCTCAGGCCTTTTCACTCATACGCGCAATACGGGCAAGTTGATCGACTTGTTCCGCTATAAGCTGATGTTTCCGATCTTTGACGCTTTCGGCAAGATCGTCGCATTCGGCGGACGTGCGATGCGTGATGAGAAGCCTAAGTATATCAACTCGCCTGATTCAGACGTTTATAAGAAGCAGGAACACCTTTATGCTCTGAATTTTGCCAAGAAGGATCGCACCGAACAGCTCATCGTGGTCGAGGGCTATATGGATGCGATCGCGATACACCAGGCAGGCATCAAAAATGCCGTTGCTTCGCTCGGTACGGCGTTTACTGACTCACAGCTCAAGCTCGTGTCGAGATATGCCAAGGAAGTCGTATTCTTTTTCGATGTCGACAACGCGGGCAAGAATGCAGCCGTCCGCGCGATCCGTATGATGATGGATTATCTGCGCAAGTATTCCGGTATCAGCGTCAGGATCAAGATCGCTCAGGTGCCGGAAGAATCCGGCTGCAAAGATCCTGATGAGTTTATCAAGAAGTTCGGTCCTGAGGCTTTCCGCGGCATCGTTCTTGAAGCTAAGGACGTTGAAGACTATCTCATGACTCGCGCCTATGAAGATTCCTTTGTCAATAACAGGCTCGACCTCGGAAAGTACCAGGATTTCGTGCTCGAATACGGTTCCTGGATCCCTGATGAGATCAAGCGATACAGGATGGCATCACAGGCTAACATCTATCTTAAGGCTACTCCTGAGATACTTGCAGATCGTATGGTGCGCCATCTTGAGGATAAGCGCAACAAGTATGCTGCTGACCGTGAGCAGGCCCGTGCAACGGAACAGGAGATAAGACGCAGGAACGATGTTTCCAGAGCGCAGGATGCGTCAGGCTCCAATATCTCCTATCCGAATACCGAAGCCAATTCGCAGGCTCCCAGCGGTATCCCTAAGGACTATGTCAACGAGCTTGAGATCGAGACTTTCTGCTACGCTGTCCAGCTTGGCGGCAAGCTTCTCGAGCATGTCAAAAAGGAACTTATCCTGAGACCGAACGATTTCTACGGCGAGAATATGAAAACTCTCGTGACGTACTTCCTTAGCCATTTTGTGGCAGGTCAGGGCGTCAGGGAAGATCTCCTTGTGATGGCGCTTCGCGATATGCTCTTTAACGGCAAGATCGCGGAACTCGTCTTTATCGAAAATATGGAGAAGATACCTCTGTATTCCGATTCCGTCCGCCTTGCAGGCGAATACAAGCTCAGGATAATCAAGCTTCGCCGCGACATGCTCCTTAACAAGAAGAAGTACATAACCACATTGCTTGATAAGATGGCAGGCATAACCGATCCTGCCCGTAAAGAAAAACTCTACGAAGCCCTTCGCAAGATCGATGCCGGCCTCGAATACCTCAAACGTGAGGAGGATAACCTGTGATAGAACCGCTGTCAGTCCGTCTTCAGACTGTCTACGATACGATCGATCCCGCCCGTGCATCCAAAGGCCGCGTCATCGACGTCGGCTCCGACCACGGTCTTTTGGCGCTTAATTGCCTTAAGCGCGAACTTACGCCTTTCTGCATCTGCACCGATATCCACTCTGCGCCTGCCGCACGCACGGCCGAGTGCCTCTCGTCCTATAATCTCGACGGGCGATTTGAAGTCTTTTGTACGGACGGCCTTGACGGTGTTGACCTAAAGAAAGACGATACAGTCGTAATGGCAGGCTTAGGCGGCAACACGGCAGTTGATGTTATGACACGCGCGATGAAGCTGACTTCTGAAGATACTTTGCGCGAGATCGATTTTGTCCTGCAGCCTCAGAAGTCCCAGGACCGCGTTCGTGAGTTCTTGTATTCAAACGGTTTTGCAATTCTTGATGAGACAGCCGCCATCGACCGCGACCTGTTTTATATCTGTATGAAGGTCCGCTATGACGGTGTTGTCCGCAAGCTCGAATCGATCGACAAATACTTCGGTCCGATCCTTCGCAACAAGACCGATCCGGACTCGCTCGCATATATCGCACACCTAAAGGAAGTTTACGAGTTCCGCCGTCGCGGTGACGCAGAATTGAATTCATTATTGGAGGCCACAGATGTATAAAGTAGCAGATATCGTAAAGACTCTTGAAGAACTCTTTCCGCTCGAGAATGCCATGTCTTATGACAATCCCGGCCTTCTTACCGGCTCGCGTGATACCGAAGTCAAGGGAATACTTCTTACATTGGACTGTACTTCGCGTGCAATATCCGTTGCGCTCGAAAAGGGCTGCAATCTCATAATCGCACATCATCCGCTGATCTTCGGCGGTATCGATAATGTTTGTGCCGATAATGTAACAGGCAAGATCTTAAGCTCTCTCATAAAAAACGACATCGCATTATATGCCTGCCATACTCAGCTTGACTGTACCGATGAGTTCGGTAATCTCGAACTTGCAAAAGTCCTCGACGTTGAAGGTGCGAAGCTCGAAGGTGCATCGATCGGCGTCGTATATGATCTTTTCGCGCCCGTAAGCTTATGGGAATATGCTAACTTTGTCAGCGACAAGCTCAATTGCAGCGGCGTAAGCACGATCAGTTCCAAGGATAAGAAAGTCAAACGCGTCTTCGTCCAGGGCGGCGCATTCGATGAGGAAAATCTCGATGTCATCATATCATCCGGCGTTGATCTTGTTATATCCGGCGAGATCAAGCATCACCTTATGGTATATCTTGAAGAATGCGGTATCGCAGCCTTTGCGGCAGGCCACAATGCGACCGAGCGCATATATCTTCCCAAATTGAAAAACGTGCTTGATGAGAAGTTCTCTTCCATGCCGATTTTTGTTGATTTTGGCAACGAAACGAAGCTCTTATAAACTGTACTTTTTAAATATTTTTATTTAAAATAGGAATGTTCAAAGCCACGCACAGACGATCGCGGGTACCATTGGCGAAAGCCGGTACGTGAGGAAAGTCCGGGCTCCATAGGACAAGGGTGCCGGGTAACGCCCGGTGAAGGCAACTTTAAGGAAAGTGCAACAGAAAAGAAAACCGCCCGATACGGCTTGCCGTATCAGGTAAGGATGAAAAGGCGAGGTAAGAGCTCACCGGCGGTATGGAGACATATCGGCCTTGTAAACCCCACCCGGAGCAACGTCGTGGA
>CADCPU010000312.1 GCA_902803365.1 Oscillospiraceae bacterium | reverse complement strand
ATATTGGAACGCCTTGGTTCCGAGGCCCATCTTGCAGTATTCTTTTTTGAGATAGATCGTAAATTCATAGGTCTGCCTGTATGCTTCTTTTGCGAGGTTCCATGGCTTCAGGAGTACAAATCCCGCGACGTCTCCATCGACCTTGACCGCAAAAGACCTCGTGTGCGGATCGTAGACGTGGTAGTAATTCGTAAATTCATCCTTCGTCAATGCCTTCATACTGTAACAGGCAGTTGTGTTCAGCATGTAATAGTTATATATCTCGACTGCTGCGTCGATGTTATCCGTAAGTTTCTCAAAAGTTATCGTTTCCATTTATGATTCCTCCGCTTTAATGCATGCTTCGTTATAGATCTTCAGAGCCTCCAGGACCTGATCTCTCTTGTCCTCATCGATCTTTTCAAAAACGGCTCTGAACTTATCATCCATGTCCTTCTCGATCTTGTTAAATCTCTTCTTACCGTCAGAAGTAAGTTTTAAGACTACACTTCGTCGATCGGTCTTCGAGGGCTCACGTGACACAAAGCCTTTCTGAACGAGTTCTTCAACACTTCGGCTGATACCGCTCTTATCCATCTTCAGCATCTCCGATAGTTCCTTCACATTGATACCGGGGCGTCGCCCGATCTCAACTACGAGAAAACACTGAAGTGTATTGACGCTGCACTGGCAACAATCCGATCTGTTCATGTTCTCAAGATTGCGTTCCAATTCTCTGGTATATTCACGAAAAAGTTTGACCTTGTCCATGTCCGTCCCTCCTTATGATTTCATAAGATATAATAAATTAGTTGATTTTGTCAACAGTTTATTTTGTCAACTACCTTAGTGTAAACAGACGCTGATCCTGACGATAATTCTTGTTAAGGGTCTTGGAAGCCCGGGTATACCGGAGCCCGGAAAGGTCATCTCACCCGATCAGACATATGAAAACGCCTCTCCAAAACTTTTTGAAGAGGCGCTAATTATCTACTTTCTGCCATCAGGACATTTATCAGCCTAATACATCTGTTGTAAGGAATTGTACTTTGTGAGTAAAGATCTCTGTTCCGCGATCATATGAGAAAGACATAAGCATATAGTCACTGTTGTCTTCTATATATACCTGATCTCCGTCGTATGTAACCTCATAACCTCTCAAATTCATGTACCACTCGAATTCTGCAGGAGTAGCCTTTAAGATCCAATGACATAAAGTGTTGTTGCCCTCACGGTTATCAGTAACAGTGAATCCGTTGCAGAATACATATTCGTATTCGTCGCCCATACCGGAACCGTAATGTGTAGCACAATATTTGCAATCATCAATGAGGTAACCCTTCGCCACATATTCTTCAGCCAGTCTTCTAAGCTCAGGATCTTCATAGTCAGAAGGAACTACATTTTCGAATCCATCGCCGTCATTCGAAAAATCCATCTTACAGAAATTCGGGCTATTCGCAAAATCAGGTATTGTGCTCGTATCTTCCTCTTCGATCTGAGTCTCCTCAGCCTGAGTTTCCTCGATCTGTGTTTCCTCAACCTGGGTTTCTTCAGCTTGAGTTTCCTCGACCTCTGTTTCCTCTGTCAGGGCTTCTTCATCCTGTATTTCCCTGAGCGAAAACTCAGTCTCGTCGGCCTGAACCTCTCTGATCGAAAGCTCGGTCTCGTCGGCTTCTTCAGTCACGGTCGTTCCCGTTGTCTCAATATCTTCAGGTTCGACGTCTGCCAAAATAGGCAAAGCAACTGCCAAAGAGACAACTGCAGCAACGGCTACGCCTATTCCAATCTTAGTGTTCTTTTTCATTTTTTCACCTCTTATAGATTATAGTCGGTTTCAAGGATTCCTTTACCATGGCATTATGTTAATCCCGAGTTGTATCAAAGATGTAACAAGGAAGTATTTATTATGTACTTTCTTTATCGGGAAGCACCAGCGTAACGCAGGTCCCCTCGCCTTCCCTACTCGTGATATCCATCGTTCCGCCGTGTAGTTTCATTATCCTGTCACATAGTGTCAGGCCGAGTCCGACTCCGTGTTCGGCTCTGCTTCTTGACTTGTCGACCATATAGAATGCTTCTTTAACACGTGACACCTTATCAGCAGGAATGCCGATACCGTCGTCGACAACACTTATCGCAAACGAATCACTCCTATCCCGGTTCCTCGTGACAGTCACATGTTTTGATCCTGCCTTGATCGCGTTTTCGATAAGATTAGTTATTACGAGCCTTATAAGAGCATAGTCAGCCCAGAAATATCCTTCACCCAACTGAATGCTGATATCAACACCACGCCTCTCACTCTCGACTCGATAGAGCGCCATAAGATCTTTTTCGAGATCGGAAGAACTGATCTGCTCGATCATGATAGCTGAACTGCTTCTATCGAGGTCGGT
>CADCPU010000311.1 GCA_902803365.1 Oscillospiraceae bacterium | reverse complement strand
TTATGTCCTCGCCGGAGACATCAGATAAGCCGAACGTGAAGAATAATATGATCGCCTCGATGGCCAGCAGCTGGATGACTTCGCGGATCAGCATCTGCCTGACCGTGAGCTCGCGCTTGGAATACATGATGATGCCCGGTATGATGCCGAGGAGGCCGTCGATGATCGGAACGATAAATGCTTCGTAGCCGAACCGCATCTCGGGCGCCAGGATGCTGCCGCTTATGAACATCACCAGATTTACGAGGGTGACGATTATAAAGAAGTTCATTATGTTGTCTTTGATATGGTCTTTCATTGCCCTTGCCTCCCTAGACTTTCCTGCTTATGAGATCCTTGAAGTCCTTCACGTATTTACGCGAGATGATGACCTCTTCGCCGTTCTTGAGCCGGCACAGGAAGCGGCTGTTGAGCGCGGGCTTTATCGAGTCGACTTTCATGATGTTGAGGACCACGGATTTGGAGATGCGGAGGAAGTTCCTGCTCTTCAGGAGATCCTCGAACTCATAGAGCTTGAGACTTGTCTCATAACTGTCCTTGAACGAATAGATGAACGTCCTGTTGTCGACGGATTCGATATAGAAGATATCCGTGATCGGGATCTCGTACTGCTTGTCGCCTTTGGTGCCTCCGACGCTGCCGTCGAGGCCTTTGACGAAAGTGATGATCTCGTTTATCCTTCCGCTGCGCTCGTGACAGCCGATCTCGATATATTCCTCTTCACGGCCGTCGATCGTCCTGATCCTTATATCCATCAGTCCCACTCCTTAGTAAGATTCATTGACGCTGAAGTCGCCCTCCCCTTTAAGATAGCAATCAAAAAATGCAAGTACAAGAGAATTGACCTGATCGATCGCTTTGCCGTTGTCGATATCGCCCGATCCGAGCATCTTGGCGAGCATCGGAGAAAAGAGCGGCAAGTCAGTATAATCCATATGGAGAGTGCCCTTGATATACGTTGCGTAATAGGTCGTCGCAGTCTCCTTGATCGTCGTGTTCGGGTACGGATAATCAGTGAGGGCGTTAAGCTCCTTGATGCTCTCCTCGTTATCGAAAACGAGCAGCGGCACCTCATAAGGCTCTTCGTCGATGATGTACTTGTGATCCTTTACGCCCTTGATGTGGCCGAGCATCGTGCCGTCGATATCAACTACCGCATCGATGTCATCTCTCTCGCGGCCTACCTCGACTGCTGTCGCGCCTCCGAGCGAGTGGCCCATAAGACCGATCTTGTCTGTATCGATCAGGCTGAGCGCATTGATAGTATCGCTCTTTTGCGAGTCATCGGAGAACCAAAATGCGGAAGTGTCACCCGAAGCGCCTGCCTCGATCGTATCGAGAACAAAGTTAACGTCATCGACGCGAAGCTTCATCCAGTCGCGCGAATTCTCGAAGACTTCCTCTTCACTGCTGTTTTCGCCGTTGGCACCCATTACGCTGCTTATGAACCCGGGATCGACCGTGATCGTCTTGCCGTCAGTGTCCTTGGTAAAAAACGAATGATACGGATGATCGAGACTTATTACGACGTAGCCGTTGCTGGCAAGCTCCATATAAGTCGAAGTGTTGCTCTGGTAGTAACCGAATGCACCGTGCGAAAAGATCGCGAGCGGCACCTTCTCGCTTACGTCCTCCGGATAGAAGAAATAGACCGGCACCTCCCTGTTAGAGCCGTCCGTCTCAAACTCTTCGATCCTGCTGCTGTCAACGAGGATCGCGCTGCACATCTTGATCTTGTGAGGACCTGTCACGGGCCTTCCCTCATAGTCGGTAAAGATAAAAGCCGTCGCCATGGAGGACGCCAAAAGGATTGAACTTAAGATCATGGACATGACCTTTGCGCCCGTCTTCTTGGCCTTGATGTTTTTGCGGTACAGGAGCGCAAAGATCAGAGCGAAGACAAGTCTTATGACGAGCATTACGATAAGCCCCTTAAATCTCATTCCGGTATCGATGCCCGGGAAGATCAGCATGATGACAAAGATCAGGATCTGAGCTGCGTTGACGATGAGCCTTTTAACGGTCCACGTCTTCTTGTCAGAAGATCTGTTGAAGATCAGGAAAGCGACCTCGCTCAATACGAATAATATCAAAAGTAAAACAGCCATAAATGTATCCGCCCTTTCGAGTTTTCTTGAGGCGAGTATATTTACGGCTGAATGTGTTTACAATCAAAATGCAGGTAAGATGCAAAAACTCAAAGTAAGATGCATCAAGTCATCAGGAGACGGACGATGATGCGCTTTATCCTCGATCTTGAAGGCGCGCACTCCCTTATGTATTTGTTGGTCGTCTGAATCATCTCGTTCAGCTCTTCGGCGGTGATGCCGTCTTTGCTGAATGCGGCCTTTTCGCCAGTCTGAACGGCGATCTTAGGAGCTTGCACATCGAGCACTAAGAAGACGCGTCTGTATAACCTGTAATAAGCCCTGGCTCTCTTGTTTGGATGGCCGAAGTTAAGACTTATGAATGTCCACACCGCATAGATCACCCATGATCCGACGAACGCACCGATCAGGATCAACACGATCTTAACGGGCGTCAGCGAAAACAGTTCCGGCAGGCCAAACAGCGATGAGTCCTCTTCGTCATTTCCGCCCGTAGGCTTGCCAAGTTCGGAGAACGGCTTATTTGTCGGCATATTTGAATCAGTGCCCATCTGTCTCGGTGTCGGCTCGGCCTTGAACTCATTCAGGTAGTACTGCGAGAGGATACCGTTGATATCATAGTCGCGGGCGCTGATCCTGTTACCCGGAGTAGCATCGCCCAATACCCATCCGAAGTCACTGTCGAAGAACTCGAACCAGGCGTGTGCGTTTTCGAGCGTGACCGTAGACGTCTGACCGTACTTAAGACCCGTTGCCATATATCCCGTTACGTAGCGCGTAGGGACTCCGACCATACGAAGGAGGATCGCCGTCGTGGTGTTGAAGTGAACACAAAATCCGGACTTTGCATCCTTGATAAAGTATGCGACAAAATCCTGATCCTCAGGCTGGTACGGCGTATCGCGTCTGTAGACATGAAGCCCTGCAACATAATTCGTGATCTTTTGGACCTTCTCGATATCGCTCATCTCCGTTTTGCCGTTATAAAGATCGAGATACCAGTCAGGCAGGACGCCCGTAGCCAGGATCGCTTCTCTTGTGGAATCGGGAACATAGAGATCCGAATCGTTGACGACGTCTCTGATGTAATTGGGTTCCCAATAGATGCTGTCGTCCATCTTCATGACAGGGATGACGTTGCTCGCATATTCATCTTCCTCTGTAGCGCCCTCGTAGAGCTCGCTGTATGTAACGTCGAGCTCAGGCTTTATGAACGCATGCTGTTCGATCCTGGTGATGAACTGCGAGGTCTTGGGTCCTTCGTCGATTCCGATGACCATTGACTTGAGCTTCAGATAGTTAAAAGCATCATCATCGCATGTCCACTGGTTATTCTGATAGATATCCAATACGCCCAGCTTGATATACTCGGTCGAAGTCGAACTCAGTACGCCGTCATACTCGGGATTTCTGCGACGATCGACCTCAAAGACAGGGATCGGCTTCGGATCGAAGTAACCGACTGTGTTCAGGTATTCGTGGCGGGTGTCAAAGCCCTGGAGAGCGCCGTTTTCGAGAATGGCAGAACCCTTGTAGTGCCACTGCTTGTTAAAGCTCGGGAAGATTTCTTCGAACTTGCCCGACAGCTTCTTCTCAAAATACTCATACTGCTTGTTCGCGATCTCATACTTGTCATATGTATCCATCGGATAGAGGAACGACGGTATGAACGCCATCAGGAATGCGATGCCCGCGAGCTTGATGAGCCTGTCCTGTACCTTGATCTTATCGGCTTTTCTTATCTGACCCGCGAAGACCAGGAAGATCATTCCGAAGATAAAGAGCACACAATAGGCCGGCTGCGGGAACAGATCGTTTATCTGTATCGTAATGAGCGGCGGAATGACATAGAGGATCATCGCGAGGACGGATGGAAGTCTTTTAAGGTACACCAATGCTCCGACCATGATCGCGACCGCACTGTAGAGCAGGAAGATATCCGTGATATGACTGCTGCCCGAAGGACCTATGTTACCCGGCATGTGCAGGAATACGAGCGCCCTGACCTTGAGAACTTCAATTACGTAAAATACTCCGTTGCTCAGGCCTTTGCTGCCCAGTATGATAAGGACCGGCAGCAGGAAGAGCGCAAGGCCCGTTATAAGTGTGGGGAGCTTGCGCCTGAACCCCCATATGAGCGATGCGCCGACTGAGAACAAGAATGCCACGACGGCAAATCTGCTCCAGATCATATAATCCTTGAACTCGGAAAATGTCGAGACCATGATGCCGATCGATCCTAAGGACAGGATGAACATCATGACCGACGATATGATGACGGCTTTAATATCCGCGACAGTCATGTCAAACTCATCGACCATTTGCCGCCGCCTTTCTGACCTCGCTGAGCTTAGTCTTCAGGACGGTAAGCACCGCCTGGTCCATATCGCTCCGCGTCTTTATGTCAAACGTCTTGCTGTAAACGCCGTCGAAAATGGCGCACACCTTATGCTCCATGTTCCTGCCGAGCAGATAATCGCTCAGGAACACCATGATGCCCGCCTCGTAATCGAACTTGTCGAGATCATCATCAACATGCAGAAAGATGCTCGAATTGGTGAGCACCTCTTCCTGCGCTTCCTTGACGAGCAGCTTATCCTTCTTCGCGGAGATCTTCCAGTGGATGCTCTTCGGAAGATCTCCCATCATATAATCTCTGACGTCGTAGATCTCCGTATAAGGATCATTCGACTTCTTCAGGTTCTTCGCATTGAGATTGCTGAAATCCGGCATGACCTCCGGGTTGATCGGCTTAGGGAAGACGCATGTCTCCGCCGATATCCTGATTCTTTTTCTGATCGCGAAAAGGCCGAACATATCGCATATCTTCGCGCTCGCCACGGTATATCTCAACACCGCGCAATGAGACGAATCCACGGGTATATCGTAGACGATCCTGCCGATGTCCTTGTGGACTGTTTTCGTGACCTTACCCGTCATGAGATTCTCGCACTTGATCTTAACGACCCAGAATGAACAGAACGCGCCGTTTGAATTGCCCGCCTTGACTTGGACCGCACCTTTTTCATCTTTGGTGATCCTGTCGACCGGCGAGATCGAGACATTGAAAAAGAAGCATGAGCCGATGCACATTATGAGCGCGATCGGCAGGACGCTCGCGACGACCAGCAGAACGAACCACGAGAACCACATCCTGTAAAAGAGAAAAAAGATATAGGCCGCGATCAGGGCCAATATGTAAATGATCCTGTTTTTGAGCATACTAAGATCAAACCTTCGGAGGTACTGCGCCCTTAACTGTTTCCTTCATGATCGTCGCCATGCTCTTGCCTGCGATCTCAGCTTCAGGCGACAGGATGACCCTGTGGCTCATGACAGGCGCAAAGCAGGCCTGAACATCAGCAGGCGTAACGTAATTCCTGTCAGAGATAAACGCGAGAGCCTTCGCCATATCGGCAAGCGCCAGCGTCGCACGGGGACTTGCACCGCGCGCGAGATCCTTGTTGTTTCTCGTCAAATGAACGAGCTCAACTATATATTCGACTATCTTATCGTGAATGTAGACTTTACTTACTTCTTCCTGCATCGATGCAATGGTCGCTGCGTTACAAAGAGGCCTTACCGTATCGATCGGATCCTTGCCGCCCTTGCGTCCGAGGATCATCTCCTTCTCGGATGACTTTGACGGGTAGCCCATCGAGATCCTGATTATGAATCGGTCCATCTGCGAGTCCGGAAGAAGCGATGTTCCCGCAGCGCCCGTCGGGTTCTGTGTAGCAAATACGACAAAAGGATTCGGAAGTCCGTAAGTCGTGCCGTCGACCGTAACCTGTCTTTCTTCCATGGCCTCAAGGAGCGCCGACTGCGTTCTCGTGGAAGCACGGTTCAATTCGTCTGCAAGAAACAGGTTGTGGAATATAAGACCCTGCTGATATCTCATCGAAGCGGAGGCCTTGTCAAAGATCGAGAATCCCGTGATATCAGACGGCAGAACATCAGGTGTAAACTGCACTCGGCCGAAGTTCATTCCGGTCGCCTTGGAGAACGCCAGAACGAGTGATGTCTTACCGACTCCCGGAACATCCTCGATCAGGATATGTCCCTTCGAAAGTATTCCTGTCAGGACCATCTTTATGATCTCGTCCTTGCCGCAGATGACCTTCTTTACTTCGCTTATGATCCCGTTTGTCAATTCACTCATATTCGCCTTTTCCGCCTTTGCTGTCTGATATTCACAAACCCCCACTTGCGATTCTACAAGACCGCGCGCGCAAACGTCAACAAAGGCGGAGAATTGCCTTATTTTCATCGGGGTATTTACTGTAAATATTCCCCCTGTTTTCGCGGGCGGATTTCAAGCATAAAGAAAGCCCGGCCCTGATCGAGCCGGACTTCCGGAAGGTGGTTAAGCTATGGAATCATCAGCCTTCGATGGCTATTGTATTATTACCCGGCAGAGCACCGAGTTCCTTCTTCGGTATATCGAGTTTCAAAACGCCGTCCTCAAACTTTGCCTTTACATCCTCGACCTTGACCGCATTACCGACATAAAAGCTTCGCTGCATAGCGCCCGAATATCTCTCCTGGCGTATGACCTTGCCATGGCGGTCCTTCTTCTCCTCATCATGACCCTTGGCGGCACTGATCGTAAGGTAACCGTCCTCGAGCTTGATGCCGAGCTGATCTTTCTTAAATCCCGGAAGATCCATCTCGAGCTCGTAATTCTCATCTGTCTCACGGACATCGGTCTTCATCATGTGGCGCGCATTCTTACCGTACAGGTGCTTATCAATGTTTGCCAGCTCGTGTGTAGGAAAACCCCAAAAGTCATCAAACAAATTCTCTCCAAAGAAATCGGACATCAACATAATATCATCTCCTTTGATTGTTGTTATCCGAGCATTAGAGCGGAGGTCTGATCTTTTCTATTCTTGATCTTCGTTCCTTTGTTCTACACACATTATAGTCCGTCGATTAGCACTGTCAACAGGAGAGTGCTAATTCAAGTTGAACATTTTTCGCGCTCGAAAATTGTGCATTTTTAGTCGCTCCCTTCATCGCTTGCGAGACTATAATATGTGGGGTTGCACCCGCCGCTTTATTGCGCTATGACGCGGCAAAGGATACCAAAGGTAGCCTTTCTCCATCAGTGTAAAGCTAAAAGGATACCAAAGGTAGCCTTACGCTTCAGTTTTGTGCCAAATTTGAATACCTTTGGTATCCTCATGTTCGAAAAAACCTCGATCTGAAGCTTCCAAGAATACCAAAGGTAGCCTTGCAAACGAATTTTTAAAGTGAAAAGGATACCAAAGGTAGCCTTACGCTGTTTCCAAGAAGACAAAAGGATACCAAAGGTAGCCTCAAGCCCGGCCGCAGGCAGATCGCGAAGAGCCCGGCCGCACACATCAATCAATCGGAAACAGCTTCCGACGAACCCGAATTACCGAGAGGCTTTCCACCCTCGTGACCTTCATAATGATAATCGCATTCCCTCATACAAAGGCCCATCGCAAGTCCCATAGGAAAGCCGATCAGCAAGCCTTTCAAGCTGAGAGCCGAATAGAAGATCATTGAGTAGATGATCATGAACGTGACGCACATCGACCAGTTGAAGCCGTGAGCCTTGCGGATGAGCTTGGGCATAACCGTATCCTTGAAGACTGCGGAGCCGTCCTTATATCCTGCAGCATATTCTGAGATAGTGAAGGCGACTTTCTGATCCATCAGGTCGACTACCGGAAGCTTAACGATATCATCCGAATAATAGCTCTCGGTGCAGGTAAATCTGTTGCCTTCTCTGCGGATGAGATAGAGCGACTTGATGCGGCCTTTCTTTTTGAAAGCCAAGACCGTACCTTTCTGCTCGAGTACTTCAACGATGCGCATCGGATCTACGTTAACATCGAGAACTGCCTTAAACTTCTCGCTCTTAGCTGTCCTCTTCCAGATATCAGTCATAGAATAACCCTGGAAATCAAAAAACTTGGAATTAAAAATGCCTTCGATGATTACAGATCTCATGGAAAACCTCCGTGATGTATTAACTTTATGGTCCCATCTTAATCGCCAAGAGTAAAATCATCGCCAAAGAAAGATAAAGATTTATTTAAGACAAAAAAGCCGCACTCCAAACGAAGCGCGGCCGTCAAATAAACTATCTGATAAGGATCAGAGTCCCTTCTCGTTATACAGCGTCCTCAGTCGGTCTTCTACATTTGCCGCCACAGTGTCGACATCCTGCTGGCCGGACAAAAGCCCTGCGATCTCTTCTTCAACGATATCCGATACGGAAGCGTCAAGGCAGTTGCAGCATGAAACGGAATTGATGCTCTTGATGTATGCCTGAACGATCTCCTCGCTCGGTCTGTAATAACCGCACGAAGCGGCCTCTGCTTCAGAGGAAAATGAATCGATCTCCCTGTTGGCTTCATCGACGGCATTTCTGAGGATCGGCTCGAGCGCATTGCGGTTGATCGGATTATGGCTGCTGCCTTCCTGGATCTCCTTGGAGAGAAGGAGCTTAACGAATTTGATGCAGGCATCTTTGTGCTCTGTCTTCGCACTTACAGATACTGACGAATATACTGATGCGACGGGGCCTCTGCCGTCAACTGACGGAGCACCGAGCAGGACGGGCGACTTATATGCCGCAAAAGTATGCACAAAAAGCATCGGATCCAGAAGCTCATATCGCGCGACATCTTCGCTCTTAAAATAAAATTCCATAACGTCCGATTCATCCAGCGCCGCGTTCTCCGGAACGTCATTCATGATAAAGCTGCACAACTCCCTGAAGGCATCGTTATTGATGTCAACGATACCACTCTTGAACCAGTAGTCGCTCATCGCTTCAAAACAGAAATTGAAATATTTGGATCTGCCGAAAACTTCCGTCAACGGATCCTTGCCGTTGAGCGGACCTTTGAGGAATTCCCTGTATTCGTCAAAAGTAAATCCCGTGACACCTTCCTTCACGTTGCTGCTGTCGGTCACGATACCGTGCGCAATGAAATCCAGAGGCATGTAGTAGAGCCCTCCGTCTCTTGCGGCGCTGTCGGTTATCGCAGTGTAGAATTCCGTCGGAGAGATCACAAGTTCCTTGTTGAGATCGAGCAAGTAGTCTTCGGACTGGACCCACCACATATTATGGAGATCAAAGTAGATGTCCGCCGGCTCTGAAGACATGATATCGAGCTGCAGGTCATCAGTCATCTTTTTGACTTTTTCCTCGTCAAAAAGATCGCTCTTTTCCTTCAGGATATATTCACATGAAATGAAGTGATCGGGATCATTTTCATTAAAGCGGCTGATGGCCTCCGCCGTCATTATC
>CADCPU010000310.1 GCA_902803365.1 Oscillospiraceae bacterium | reverse complement strand
TCAGAAAGATTGACAAGTGAAGCAAGTTTGGCAATATCTGGCATCTCTTCCTTTGCTGAATTAATATAATCGATTACAACAGCAATATCTGATGGATACTCAGTATTTGTCGGTTTTCCACCTATTGATAAGACTTGCATGAGAAATTCAAAAAGCAGAACTCTAGAATGGGCCCGACCCAAACAATCATTTTCTTTTAAGCTTTCGATTAGCAATGTAAAGAGCTGTTTCTTTTCCGTGCTAAGACGGTATTTTCTGCTTTGGATTTGCCGAATCTGTTGCCAAAGAAGAGAAGAAGCATCTCTTTCAAGCATACAGAAATTGCAGTTGTCTTTTGGAGGCACAATATGTATGTATATTATATCTGAACGATTTTGAATGTATTCTTCTGCACCATGAAGTTCACCAGGAAAAATCCATAACAGATCTCCACCATTAAGCTCATATCTGTCCCCATCAACTACAATAGTTTTTCTACCTGATTGGAGATAGAGTAATTCTAAATGATCTGGATGTTTTTCGATAGGCATCGGGTCTATAGCACTTCGAATGACAAGCCTGCCGACTTCTTCAATCTCGGGAATAGTAGGCTTTAATATAGTGTAGCAGATACTGTCTCGCATACGAGTTCCTTCCTTTTAGTAGGCGTTTAAAAGTATTATGATACGAAACGGAAATCATTATCACTTCATCTATATTATCATTATAACAGAGCATCAATACCTCGCAAGAAACAGTTTGTGACCGTTTGCGAGTGTCAATTTCTGACCGAGAGGAGAAATACCATGGCAAAAATCAAAGTCGCTGTAATTGGTGTTGGAAATATCGCTCATTCACATATCCAAGCTTACTTATCCAACCCAGATGTTGAACTCTATGCTTTTTGTGATATCAATGAAGAGCGTTTATATGAAATGGGTAAAATCTATAATGTTACAAGATTATATACAGAAGAAAGTACTATGCTTGCAGAGTTGCCAGAAATAGATGCAGTCAGTGTTTGCACATGGAATAATGCTCATGCTGAATGCTCGATAATGGCATTAGAAGCAGGTAAGAATGTATTGTGTGAAAAACCGATGGCGATGAATGAAAGCCAAGCAAGAGAAATGCTTAAGGCAAGTAAGGAAAGTGGACGGCATTTACAGATCGGATTTGTATGCAGATTTGAACAGAGTGTTTCTGTCATTCAGGATTTTCAGAAGCATGATTACTTTGGTGACTTTTATTATGCAAAAGCTGTTTATCTAAGGAGAAATGGTAGTCCAGGGGGATGGTTCAGTGATAAAGAAAGATCATCCGGAGGACCTTTGATTGATCTTGGCGTACATGTGGTTGATCTTACAAGGTATCTGATGGGGAATCCAAAGCCTGTATCGGTCTATGCTGTTACCTTTGATAAGATAAAAGACAGGCCAGGTGTATACAATCCCGATGCATACAAAGCCACGAGTGGCGATCAAGGAGTATTCAATGTAGAAGATTTGGCTGTTGCTCTGATTAAATTTGAAAACGGTGCGGCTTTACAGGTGGAGACCTCATATAGCCTGAATATGAAAGAAGACATATATTCGCAGGAACTGTTTGGAACTAAAGGCGGCGTAAAACTGGAACCGCAGTTGGAATTCTATACAGATCAGTTTGGATATATGGTCAATACGCAACCAGCATATCATTTCACAGAAGACGGCCTATTTGAACGTGAAATCAATCACTTTATTGATTGCATTCAAGGAAAAACAGAATGCATTGCTCCAGCGGAGGATGGTGTAATGATCATGAAGATATTGGATGCCATCTATGAATCAGCGGAGAAAGGACACGAAGTCCTTTTATAATCTTTATTGATGGAGGAAAGAATTATGAGAGTTGCAATGAGTACATATAGTATGTTCCGACGATTTGATGACGGGTCGCTTAATCAGTTGACATCTATAAGCAAAGCGAAGGAACTTGGGTTTGATGCAATGGAGATTGTAGAAATCGAACCACATGATGGATCCACAAAATTGGATTATGCTAAGAAACTAAGAGATGAGTGTGAGCGACTTGGAATGCCTGTTATTTGTTATTGTACAGGGGCAGATTTCCTTCGTTGTGAAAACATTAATAAGGAGATAGAACGAGTACAAAAAGAAGTTGATATAGCAGCAATTCTAGGCGCTCCACGCATGCGTCATGATGCAACCCTGGGTTATCCTGAAGGGAAAAGAGGAAATTACGGTTTCGATGATTGCTTACCAGTTTTGGCAATGGCATGCAAACAAATAACCGAGTATGCTAAGACATTGGGTATTCGTACGATGGTTGAGAACCATGGACACTTCTGTATAGACAGTACTCGTGTTGAAAAACTTGCTAATGCAGTAAAAGATCCGAATTTTGGATTGTTGCTGGATATGGGTAATTTCATGGACGGTGACGAGGAGCTGATCTCTGCCTACAGTCGAGTGGCCCCGTATACGATTCATGTCCATGCGAAGGACTTTCATTTCAAATCAGGAGAGGAAACGGACCCAGGTGAAGGATGGTATATCACGAGAGGTGGGAATCGTATTCGTGGAGCTGTGGTTGGGCATGGATGTGTTCCAGTCAAACAATGCTTAAGTATATTGTTCAGGAATGGCTATGATGGTGATATAACAATTGAGTTTGAAGGAATTGAAGATCCTGAATATGCATGCATTCTTGGGCTAAGCAATCTGAAACGATATATCGCTGAAGCTAGACAGTAAAAGGCAAATTCATGTAAAAAACGAGAGGGTATGTAAATGACCCTCTCGTTTTGATGATAGAAAAACAGGAATAATAGAAGTCAGAGACTTGTGATATGCAGACGCAGAAGAGCGCTTTTTGTGGTATAATTGATAAATACGATTACAAATTAAGAATAAACAAATATAGAGGATCTATTAATGCATAATCTGATTTCAAAGAAACCGTTTCTTACACTTCTGATATCTATGATGATAGTAGCATTAGTGCCGCTATCAGTGACACATTTCTACTATAACCTGCATAAAAAAACAGTTGCTGAGCAACAGAAGATGATTGTTGAAGAAAGCCTTAGACTAAACGTGCAACAAATAGACAGGACATTGATTGAAATCGTTGAGTCGGCCATGTCTCTGGACAATGAACTGGTCAATGTCAATGTCCCTCCTGAAAATATGCTGAATGGAAGAAAACGGCTTGAGATTCATGATATTAGTCAACTTCTTATGAAAGAGATTAGAAGAGGCTCCTATTACGTCTCGGGCATCTATCTTTATTCGACAAAATCAGAATTTGCTATTGGGTCACAAGGCTATTACAGTAAAGATATGCTAAAGGATAAGATCTTTCATGCGGAGAAGATATCAGATTCTGATTTTGAGAAACTTTATAACGAAGTTTCTTACGGACGATACATCCCAATTAATTCTGACAGTATGATCTTTACCAGGACGATTTCCCAAACTGCAGAAGGTAAGCCGGAGAATCAACTGATCTATGTAATTAATAAGAAGTTCTATACTGAACTAATCGACCATAGTAATGTGGAAGATGGGATGTATGTTTTTTCTTATCAGAATGTACCCCTTCTTTTCAGTAATAAGACCAAAATCGATATTAGTGCTACCGAAATCCAATCAATCTTCGATACAAAAACCAAAGAGAAGAATATCCATGGGGAGCCTATGCTTCTTTATTCTTTAGCGTCCACTTTTGGCGGTTATGAGATTCATGCTGCAATTCCTTATAATAAGATACTTGAAAAGACGGAGATTCTGAGAAAATACTATTGGAGTATACTTGCTGGAGCGATTATTTTAGCTG
>CADCPU010000309.1 GCA_902803365.1 Oscillospiraceae bacterium | reverse complement strand
GTAAAATATATTATATCACTTTACGTATCGAATCTCACGCGTATTCCATCTTTTGAATATCTTTTCTTTGCCGTCGAGCTTATATCCGTGCTTCTCATAAAAGCTCTTGGCAAGCTCATTCTTCTCCAGGACCCAGACAACGAATTCCGATATGCCCTTGTCCCTGCCCTTCTGTTCAAAGAACTCAATAAGCTTGGAGCCTGCACCGTGGCGGAGATGATTCGGGTCCATGTAGATAAAATGAAGTTCGAAGGCACTCTTCTTATCCTCGTCTTCGCTCATACCGATACCCATCATGCCCGTGATCTCACCTGTTTGGTCGTCTTCATAGACATAAAGGTCGAATCTCTTCTCGTTCATCCATCTCTCATAGACCGGGATGCGGGGCTCAACGGAGTATTCACTGATAATCTCCGGTGAGAGGATATCCTTATATGCGAACTTGCTGCTTTCCACCTCGATCTCTGCGATCCTTCTTGCATCATTAATATTTGCTTCACGTATCATAGTTTGTCACCTCGTGTATTTGTCTCAAATTTATCAACTAAAAAAGGATGTCTCAAAAGCGAAGCTGTTCACTATTGAGACATCCTTCAAATCAACTTAGTTATGCGGTATTAGAAATCCACCTCTGTGTCGTAGTAACAACACTTAAAGAGCTTTTCCATCTCCTCTACCGAAGGCTGTCTCGGGTTGGAGCCCGTACAGGCGTCACCAATGGCATTTACTGCAATGTCATGGAGTCTTGAAAGGAACACGTCCTCAGGTACGAAGCCGTTCTCAGTAGGATAACTGTCGGCACCGTAATTCTTGATACAGTGTGGGATGTTGAGGTCGTCGTTCATCTTTCTGAGGTAAGCGATAAGGGCCTTAACCTTCTCATCATCAGAAGCGGTCTTGTCTGCGATTCCAATATAGTCAACGATAACGCCGTAGCGCTTCTTGGCTGTCTCGTCCTTAGCATTGAATGCGATTACCTTAGGAAGGTACATAGCATTAGCTGCACCGTGGATGATGTGTGCACCGTAATCAGCGAAAGCTGCACCTGTCTTGTGAGCCATGGAGTGAACGATACCAAGGAGAGCGTTGGAGAATGCCATACCTGCGAGGCACTGAGCATTGTGCATGCGGTCGCGGGCCTCCATGTCGCCGTTGTAGGAAGCGACGAGGTCGTTCCGGATCATCTCTATAGCGTGGATAGCGAGAGGATCTGTATAATCGCAGTTAGCTGTGGAGACGTATGCCTCAACTGCGTGTGTCATAGCGTCCATACCTGTGTGAGCAACGAGCTTCTGAGGCATTGTCTCAGCAAGCTCAGGATCGACGATAGCTACGTCAGGTGTGATCTCGAAGTCAGCGATAGGGTACTTGATACCCTTGCTGTAGTCTGTGATGATGGAGAATGCGGTTACTTCTGTAGCCGTACCGGATGTGGAAGATACTGCGCAGAAGTGTGCCTTCTTACGAAGTTCAGGGATACCGAATACCTTGCACATATCTTCGAATGTGCAGTCAGGATACTCGTACTTGATCCACATTGCCTTTGCTGCGTCGATAGGGGAACCGCCGCCGATTGCTACGATCCAGTCAGGCTGGAATTCGAGCATGAAGTCAGCACCTTTCATTACTGTCTCAACAGACGGATCAGGTTCGATGCCGTCAAAGATCTTAACCTCCATGCCGGCTTCTTTAAGATAGCTCTCAGCTTTGTCAAGGAATCCGAAGCGTTTCATTGAACCGCCTCCGACACAGATAACTGCCTTCTTGCCCTTAAAACTCTTCAGAGCCTCAAGTGCGCCTTTACCGTGATAGATGTCTCTTGGAAGTGTAAAACGTGCCATAGTATGCTCCTCTTTTCCTGTATTATCAGAAGTCAACTTTCCGACTCATATATTATAGCACCGCAGGCACCCCCGATCGAGGTTGTCAAACGAGCAAAAAGAGCGTTCCGCACACAATATCACTCAAAAACAGTCGTTTGATTTTCACTTACGTCCTTCGAAGTAGAAAGGCTCACTTGAATACGCTTCGTCGTTTATTATCTTTACATTATACTTATCCAAGTTATAGACCGCAGACCACTCAGTGAAGTCCACCTGCTTTGCACGGCTCAAGAACTCCATCGCAGTCTTGTCATCTACTATACCGCCGCACTCAGCGAGGCAGTCACCTAAGATCTCACGTCTGTTACCCTCAGAACCCTCGTGGAAGTGCTCGCCCGGAGCGACGACATCGTTGGCAACATAATTAGTCTCAGTCACCACCATCTCGTTATCGAGCCACTCGACGACCACAGCCTTGCCCGTCGTATCCATGAGGAGCAGGTGTCCCGATATACCGTAGTCGCAGTGCATATCGTACTTGGACAGGAGCTCGACGCACTCGTCTACGTTTGCGCATTTATCCAGAAGGATCCTGACGGAAGTATAGAACATGATGTCAGGCTTACCCGTGTCCTGATGAAGTTCACC
>CADCPU010000308.1 GCA_902803365.1 Oscillospiraceae bacterium | reverse complement strand
TTTGGTCAAATAACTTCCTATACTGAAGCCCACCTTCTTATATGTAAGCCCGAGATCCCCAAGCATCTTATCAAGATGCGCCTTGGTATCCTTGATCTTGATCTCAGGTGCAATGTTAAATATGTACGTATCAAATACTCTCATTTCGTTTCTCCTTTCAAAAAAGCAATCGTGGTAGTCAAGGATTAGTCTCTTGCATTCAACCAGTCCCTTAACAGGAAGGAACAGTAATAAGGAAAAGTGTATATCCGATCTTCAAATCCGATATTATTTAATGACAATTTGATGCCCCATCCAATATCTGTATACTTATCACTATTGATCAAAGATCGCAAAGACTGTGACCGACCTGTTCGCGCTTTAACTTCCAAAGGAATAAGATTTTCTTTGTCTCTAACAAAGAAATCCTCCTCCAAAGAACCATCTTCTCGTTTGTAATAGTAGAGATCATACCTGTTTTTGTAAAGTGCCTCTGCAACGATACTCTCATAAAGTGCTCCCTTGTAAACGCCAAGATTCTTGTTTGCTCGAAGATCCTCTTGGCTCTCGTCATCCAACATAGCTGTCAGTATTCCTGTATCAGCAAAGTATAGTTTGAATTTAGTATCGTCATAGTTCCCCTTTAACGGAAGTTCAGGAAAATTCAAACAGTAACACTTCTTCACTATGCCTGCATCCTGAAGCCAATCAATACACCCACCGTAATCATGAAATCTTGCTCCTGTAGCAACTTTGGATATCTGAAATTTCTTGTTTTCCTTGGCCAATTGAGCAGGAATAGAATCAAAGACTCTCGTTATTCTTGTCTGATCCACACCATCAGCATATTTTCTGATATCTTCACGATATGCAATTATAATCTGTCTCTGAAGATCAAGTGTGTCCGAGAATGAATTACTCTCAAAATATCTCGAAACCACCTCAGGCATTCCTCCGAGGATCGAATAATCAATAAAGAGAGAACTGAGAGTATCATTGATTGCTGAATTAAAAGGCTGCCGTTTAATCATATTATCAAGCATATCTGCTCTTAATGAATCATCGTATCCTTTGGCCCATAGAAATTCCTCAAAGTCCATAGAAAACATATCATAGTCGGTCTTATACCCTACGCTGACACTTTCAATCTGCTTGTAGTTGATTCCCAGAAGAGAACCACTGCATATAACATCATATCTGCCATCTTCAGCAAAAAATTTTAAAGAAGTAACTATATCAGGTGCACTCTGGATTTCATCAAAAAAAATCAGCGTCTTACCCGCTTCGAATCGAATACCAGGATCAATACGAGTTATGTTCTTAATTATGGTATCCACATTGTAACCATCTTCTAGTATGGATTTAAACTGTGGAGACTCAATGAAATTTATTTCGTTTACAATATCATAATGGGTTTTGGCAAACTGTCTGATAGATCTGGTCTTACCTATCTGCCTTGCACCTTTTATGATAAGTGGTTTCTTGTTTTTATCGTTTGACCAAGCCTCCAAGTATCGATCTATTTTCCTTTTTAAGTAACCCATAAAGTGACCCTCCTTGATTTGAATATACCCTCAACAGCAACATCGCTCAACATTTTTAGAGCCATTTTTCAGAGTTCGTCAACATTTTTAGAGCCATTTCTCGGAGTTTGCCAACATTTTTAGAGCCATTTCACTGGATTTCTCCATCTTTGCGAGAGTGTAATCAGTCGCATTCCCCCGAAAAAGTGTCGCCGCTCAACACTTTTTCGTCGGAAAAAGTGTAACAAGACTGCATTTTTTCTTCGGAATCAACCAAACTAACCTATTCCGCCAGCATCCTCATGAACACAGAATCGGCATTATAATGCGGCCAGTTCGCTCCAATATATACGATCGTAGGAATGGAGTGTCTGTCGGGTATATCATCCGGCAGCGGAGCCTTCCCGAGTATCTGATACTTACGCCTCTTAAAATCCGTATTGCTTCCGTCTCCTGAGATATATGCGCCGTCAAGAGGAACGAGCTCATCAACCTTTATGTCATCAACACTGTCAAATATCCCCTTATAGAGCCTGAAGATCGTCCACCCGTCATGGATATCAGGAACGAGGGCAGACTCGTAAGTCAACTTTACCGCAACTTTCTGCATGACGATATATTTGCCGTCACAGCTCTCGAAAAACTCATCCGTTACAACCTCATCCTCTGAACCTGTAATGAATTTCCTGTCAGAGGTCTTGAGTCTGATCGTAACGATATCACCGATCTCAAAGATGTTCTCCATTCTGAACTCACGTTTGATCTTCTTGGGCTCACATTGAGGAGATGCAATGGTCGCTTTGAATTTCTCCAGGACCTTGCGCCTTTCTTTCTCAGCAGACTTCCCTGCCTCGATCCAGCCGGCCATACCAAAATCAGAATCTACCATCTCTATGGCCTTCTGCCTTATCTCATCAGTAAGGATGCCCTTCTTCCACATAAACTGTGCAAGCGAATAGTAGTAACCGCACCATTCATCTTCATCGGACTCATCAAACATTGTCCTTACATATTGATCTATCTTTTTAACGGCTGTATCAACATCGTAAAAAGAAAACACGTTCTTGTATTCCTCTATCAGATCCTGCGCCGTGTCATTTCCGTTTATGCTTGCTCCCCAAGTTCCCATGTCTTCCTCCTGATGCTTAACTCGAATGCATTTTACAAAATTATGCCATTGTATCACCTGGTGATACAAGTCTCAGGTTTAGTGAGTGATCCTGAATCATCCGCCGGATCAACCTCAAAGAAAAGAATCCTGCGACACAGATCGCAGGACTCTTTTTGTATTCACATAGATAAACCAAACACCGAAAGATCAATAGATATTGTTATTGTAGTATTCCATATATTCGACGTACTGCCGAGGCGTCAATTCTCTTACGGAATGTCCGTCATGGGTGTCAGCATAATACTGTTCCATACTTGTTCTCCACTGATAATAACTTGAAGCGTTTCCACTCTCTTCACAAAGAGTGTCTACTACATTGTGATCACTCAGATCGTAGACCAAACAAGTATCCGAATCTGAAGTTTCCTGCTGATAGCCCAATCTTGTCTGAGCTTCCCAAGGGTCGATCATTGGAGATGTAGTATGGATCGAACCAACATCTATATTTCTGGAGCCGTCATCTTCTACAACCTCATCTATGTAATAAGATCCGTAAGCACCTGTATTATCATACAGATTTCCAATTGCCTCGTTACTGTCCAATTGATCATTCAAATATTCAATATCCCTGTTTTCAGCCTGAGCATCTGCAAGATCTGCCATGCCGTCCGCAACGCCACTGACATATCCTACCGATCCCGGCATTTCCAAAGCACTACTGCCGATATCCACAAATGGAACAAATACATTTATGTAATCCCATGCAGAAATATCCGTAATATGTGAATTCATATAAGACTCACTTATCTCGTATGAAGCTGAATCACAAAGAGCACCCGTAGAATTGTCCCCTGTAACGACATATCTGGAATTAACATGTGTAGCATTGGTCGGTTGATATATATCATAGCTTTCTGTTGCATCGAAAACATAGAAATCGCCTTCTGTTCCCTGAGAAGTCTCTCCACCATAAGTTATGCTTACAACTGAATCAGGTGTATAAGTAGATCCGGTAGCTTCAGTTATTACCTCAGGATCAACTGTAGTGATCTGGAATTCAACCCTGGACGGAACATCCACAATTACTGATGCATTAACGTTTGGATTAAACTCATACTCTTCCGGATCGATCGCATTCTCCATTATATATTCATCATCCATCTCTACAGGAACAGCTATGTAATCATTACTTGTCATGCTGTTCATTATGTTACTCATCTGCAAAGAGTTCACAAATTGAGGATGATCATCATCAATGTGATTGACGTCCGAACCATAACCACCTGCTACGTAGTTATACTGTGCAACGTTTTCATAAGTGCTTGCAAAATAATGACCGCTGTCTCTAACCTCGTAGGTCACATAAGAAAGTCGACTTTCAGGTTCCAAAGAATAATACAGGTTATCATCACAAGGAGGCGGTACTTCATGATTCTGTTCAAGCATTCCCGTCATAAGAACAGTGGTAGCTTCTGAATAAGCTTCATCAGAATAATCATTCGCAGCCAGATAATCTTCTGTCGCTTGTATCAAACCGTATGTTCGATAAGCATTCTGTGGTTCATCTATCGTACCATCGGCAGCCAATTCGTCATATTCCTCAAAATACGTGTTGACCGCATCCTGATTTAACGTTCCATCAGCATTTGTAAATGTGGTTTCATAATAATTCACCATTGTTGCACTCGCTTCTCGAACAGGAGAGCAAGCAGTACTGATAGCTGCAGGAGTAGCTGTTGTTCCTGAATAAGAACCCGTCTCGCTCAGAATACCGTATAAGCTTGTAAGGCTCGAATTAATATTCGAAAGGACACTGCTCATAGGATTTGCAATATTGTAGATCGCAGCACCCGTTTCTTCTACTTCACTATAAAAAGTGCTCAGAACCGGTCTTAAGTGCTCCAGTTTATTCCTTATAAGATTCATGCGATTATATGCTGAATTGGCAGCACATAAACAATCGGATCGTACCGTTCTTCTGTTGGCACCGACTCTGGTATTTTGAATGCTTCGAGAATAGCTTGTCGTATCTACTGAATTTGCAGCAGCTGCTAAAGTCGAATCAATAGAATTGGCGTAAGAATCTCCATATCGTCTCATATATTTTTCATCCTTGATCGTTAGTTTAATTGCTTCCCATAGCTGTATTATCAGCTTCACAAGCATTGAAATTGTATTCAACCTTGTCAAGATATCTGCCTGTTGCTTCATATAATGAGTTTATATTTTGCATCAGGCTGTCGATTCCGGAAATACATGCATTAAGCTCCAAAAGAGCTGTGCCGGAACAGTTACTTAAATAGTCCGACTGATAGTCCATATGATATGTGCTTTTTTCTGATCGAAAAAGATTATTTTCACGATTCAGTCCGTTTCTGTTTACGCCCGGCATATTACACCTCCGTTATACCTGCTGCCAACTGGTCTTCTTTGCCGATGACATCTTCTTCCAACATGCGGATAGCATCATCGAACAATACGTCTACATTCTGAAGAAGAGCCAGCATCTCGCCTGACTGTGCCGCAAGACTGTTTATGACGCCCTGAGCTGTACTGTTGTCATCCCATTCAAATCCGTTTGCACTGATACTGTACATACGATTCTGGTATGCAGTCAGAGCATCACGGATCTGGACACCTTTTCCATTATCTGTACTCATCTTGTTGAAGCTGTTTATTCTCTCAACATCAATTTCTGTAATATAACTCATATCAAATATCTCCTCAGCCTAAAATGTTTGAGATCCTGGTTATAGCAGCCGTATAGTTATCATCATATGTACTGTCGCTAAGCAGTGTATTCAGATAGCCGACCATCGTCTCAACGATCGGGCCTTCAGTATCTAATTGACTTACTGCATTAGATAGCGTACCCATATCTGAATCAAAAGCGGTCTTACTGTTTCTTGTGGCAGTTCTCAGTGCGATCAATTGCTCTCTGTCGATCCTGTAGTCGACACTTGAGGTTGGATTATTACCATTCATATCATATCCTCCGACATCAGAATATTTATGAAATCGTGCGATTAGGTTCATTGATCTAATCATCTCATTTCATAAACATCATACAGGTTATTAACCAAGCGTTCAATATTCATTCATAATTTGGCAATAATTTATTTATGAGGTTTTATTGATGTGCCAGGAGAAAAGAATAAAAGGAGGACATGACAAACTGAATTACTCGATCGGTCCGCAGACCTTGTATCACCCTGGTGATACAAAGCCAACAAAGAAGCTGTTGCTCCCTCTACTGAAATACTTGCGCATACCGGCTTGCTATCAATGTAGTCGTGCTATATAATCCAATTAACCGAAAT
>CADCPU010000307.1 GCA_902803365.1 Oscillospiraceae bacterium | reverse complement strand
GACGGTGAGTACTTTATCGGGACGGTCATCAGTCTTCACCCGACTGAAGTAAACGTCTTCAGAAATGTCGGCCTGGTCGTATCGGCTATTGCAGCTATCACATTGCTTGCATTCGCGATCATTATGAGCAACAAGAATAACGAGAAGCAGTATGATGAGAGGCAGATAAGAGCACGCGGTGCTTCAGCCATAAACTCCATGTTCGTTATGCTGACAACGGCACTCGGCCTTGCAATGATAAGCTATTCTTGTGAGGATTTCCCGCTTAATGTATTCGCATGTTGTCTGATGATCGCAATGGCAGGAACTGTTACGTTCCTGGTTACGGCTGACATGAATGATGCATTTTTCGGATTGCAGGATAAGCGTACTATGCTCTCGATCGTATATCTTCTTGTAGGATGTATGGCAATGTTCAGTTTCATAATGAATACTGTCACTCTAAAAAAAGGTCTCTGGACCGAACTCAAGATAACGACACTGGTAATTGCAGTCAGCTTCCTCATTATGGGTATTGAGATGGTGGTCCACGGCATTATCGAGAAAAAGGAGGCATTGGCGGATGAAAAATCTTAAGCTCAAATCCGCGCGAGCCGCTCTTGATCTCTCGCAGCAGGAACTGGCCGATCGCGTAGGTGTCTCAAGGCAGACGATCAATGCGATCGAGAAGGGTGACTACAACCCGACGATCAATCTCTGTATCGCGATCTGCAAGGTCCTCGGAAAGACCCTTGATGAGCTCTTCTGGGACCAGGAATAAGTTTGCTCCCGGTATTCGTATTTGGGGCTACAAGGAAACAAAGATCTTGCTTGACACTGAGGCGGCATAATGCTATATTGCGTTTATGGATGAATAATTATTCAGTTAAAAGTGAGGGATATGATATGCCGAAGACTGAGGAACAGTGTAAACAGATAAGGGAGGATATGAGGAACAGGATCCTCAAGGAGTCCTCTCTTTATTTTGCCAGGAACGGATTCGGAGATACGAAGATAGGAGACCTTGCCAAGCATATCGGCATCGGCCAGGGTACGATATATCTGTATTTCAAATCCAAGGAAGAACTATTCGAAGAAATACGCAAGACAGCAGAAAACACGGATGAGATCAAAAAGCTCAAGACTCTTTCCAAGCTGCCGATCCCAGCCAAGGTGAAGATCGACAAGATCTCGGCCGAGATGGAGAAGAAGCTCAGGGATGATGAGGACTATGTGGTCAAGATCACCATCTTAACGCAGCTCCTTCTTGAACAGTCAGAGACTCTTTATAAGAACGATCTCTACAAAGTACTCGCGACGATCATCAGGCAGGGCCAAAAGGAAGGCAGTGTCGTCAAAGGAGATGCGGTCTATCTTGCTGACCTTTATTGGGGAACAGTCTATACTTACGCACTCAAAAAGCTCTTCGTTACTGATTGCAAGATGATCACCAAGGAGACATTGAGCCGTCTGCTCGTTATCTGATATTCAATATGAAAAATAAAGATCTTTACCTGCCGTACATCATAATGGCGGCACTGTGTATCATTGCGCTCTTTTGCGGGCGCTGCTTCGATCTTAATATCGCACGAAGTGTGTATTCCGAGAACCTTATGCCTGCCGCCATCATAAGTGTCGTGGGGCTTTATCTCTACTATGGTTCGCTTGCGTTCTTTCTGGGAGTTTTGTGCCGCCAGCTGATCAATGCAACGAAAAAGCCGATCTGTACAGTTCTGCTTCTGATACTCTATTCATGCTTTGCATTCTCGACTTCGATATATTTTGCGGCCGCACTGTGCAGCGATTCAGTATGCGGTTTTATTCTGCCCGGATCGATCCCCCGCTACGTTATTACGGGGCTGATCTTATTGTTCCCGCTGTTTCCTGTCGGGATGCTCAAAAACGGCAGGCGATGCGATCGCAAAGTTATACGCGATCTGATGATCCTTCTTACCGTAATGACTGTTGCTGTCATTGTGTCGAATATCACCAAAAGGTCGGTCATGCGCCCTCGTTACAGGATCACTCTTCAGGGTTTTGACGGACTCGGATTTGTTCCGGTATTTTCGCGGCTTAAGGACGGAAAAGATCTTATCGCCAAGTATGGACTGGTGTCAGATGATATCGCTTCCTTTTTCAGCGGGCATGCGATGAATGCGATAATGGGGATCATTATCTATCCGGCGTATGCATACGTTTTCGAGAGCCTTAAGGGGAAAGAACGATTCCTCAGTTATGCGGCAGTGATCATTACGATCCCGATCGCCTTTTCGAGGATCGTGCTGGGTGATCATTACCTGAGCGATGTGGCGACAGGTGCGCTTGTAGGATTGTCATTTTGCCTGATCACCTGTCATCACTTGAGGTATATGCGAAAATAGGCCGCTTTATTCTTGTATATAGCACATATTGGCAAATTAAATATGTATGGTATACTGATTGCGGCTGACAAAGGTAAAAAATCTTTAAGGCCCAACAATCGAAAGGATAGAAAAACAGTATGAAGAATTCTAAATTTATTAAATCACTTATCGCTTTGCTCGTAACACTTGCACTTACAGGCGCTATGGTTTGCTTCGCAGGATGCAGCGACGACAAGAAGAGCAGCAGAAAGGACCGCGACAACAAGAAGTCCGAGAAGGTCGACGATGAAGACGACGAGGACGAGGATGACGAGGACGACGAGGACGAAGACGAAGATAAGGATGACAAGAAGTCCAAGAAGGACAAGGATGACGAAGACGACGAAGATGAGGTAGAGGAAGAAGAGACAACTACTACCGAAGAGGAAGTCGAAGAGACCGAGGAAGATGAGGATGATGACTCAGAGGGTCAGAAAAAGAAGATCGGCGAAGACGACGATGACATCGACGCAGGTGATGACACGGATAATCCATTCGCTGACGCACTTGTAACAGCAGACAGCTTCAAGGATGCTAATGTTAAGAAGTTCGCTCAGCAGTATATTGATAAGGAATACTTCATCATGAATATCGATGCTGATATGGTAACTGATCTTGATTCTGAAGATGCTGAGATCTCCAAGCACTTCGTTGAAGGCTTTATCGCAATGGGCGGTTCACTCAGTGCAAGCATTAGTGCCGGTACTGATGAGGAATCCGAGGCAGACCTCTCCGGCACAGACTATTCTATGGTAATGTTGGTCCTCTTCGACGATTATAAGTCAGCAGAAGATTACTTCAACACAATGGCAGAAGCAGAGCTCCCTGCTGATCAGAAGGATAAGATCAAGGTTGAGGAAACAGCTGACGGTAAGGTCATCAATGTTGAAGAAGACGGCAGCAAAGTAACTGTAACATTGACAAACGACGGTATCGTTATCATGGATACATCAATGGTCATGGGATAAGATCATCAGATCAAGCTGAAACATACAGCCTCTGTCGCTTAGGCGGCAGGGGTTTTTTCATGCTCGAAAATCAATTTAAAATTTTTTGAGAACTTTTGCCGATTTGTTTGAGAGACACTTTGAATTCGACTATCATAAAAGAAGGGAAATCTTATGTGATAGGGCAGATGGGTATTATGAGTAGAGATGATAAATACAAATTACCGAAGATAAGGGTCGTCGGACCGATCATTGCATATACGCTTGTCTTTATTCTGATAATCGCCTCTATATTTGCGGTCGTCAGTATCCTCGTTGACTATATGCTCGATGTCAGATCTGAAGCTGACTACAAGATAGTCTGTTCGGATGCGGACATTTATTCTAAGGCAACCGAAGAAGACCGAGCGAAGATACGCGCCGGAATGGATGCGGGCGGCGTTGACTACTGCATATTAAATGATGAAGGCGATGTGCTTTATTCTCACGGTAAGATCACGTGTGAAGGTTATGACAAGAAGAGCAATTCCTTTAAGATATCCGATCTTGAAATTGAGGATGTTGAGGAAATTGAGGATATCGAGGAGCTCCAAGAACTCAAGGAAGAGACCGGAATCGATGTTCAGGAACTTCAGAAGCAGACCAAGAAGAGGTTCGATACATTCGGAACGGGGGGAAAACTTCGACTTGAAGATACATCAGAAAACTCGAGCGGTATCGAGCTCTTTTTCTACAAGGCTTTCAAGAATATCGGTAAGGT
>CADCPU010000306.1 GCA_902803365.1 Oscillospiraceae bacterium | reverse complement strand
ACCTCGATCGAAGGTGTCTTGAGCCTCTCCTGAGTAAGGATATATGCGATCGTCTCCGTATCGCTCGTCGTATGGAAGATAGCGCCCTTAAGCTCGAGTTCCATACGAAGCTCAAATGCGTTGCTGAGGTTTCCGTTATGAGCAAGAGCGAGCTTGCCCTTCTGGTGATTGACCTCGATAGGCTGGCAGTTTGCTCTGTTCGTGCCGCCCGTCGTTCCGTATCTTACGTGACCTACAGCCATCTTGCCCTGCGGGAATTTCCTCAAGTCGTCTTTGCTGAAGACTTCGTTTACGAGACCCAGATCCTTCTGAGAAAAGAATACTCCGTCGTCATTAACGACTATACCGCAGCTCTCCTGTCCTCTGTGCTGTAAGGCGTAGAGCCCGTAGTACACAATGTTTGCCAGGTCACAGACTTTCGGTGCGAATACTCCGAAAACGCCGCATTCCTCATGTAGATCCTTGTTCACGATTACCTCTCTCCCGCGACCGCAAGATCGCGTATAAATTATTCTACCGTTACCGACTTCGCGAGGTTCCTCGGTTTGTCGATATCACAGCCCTTGTTAACGGCCATGTAATATGCAAATAACTGACAAGGCAGTGCCGTCAGTATCGGTGACATAAGTTCGTCGCAATCAGGGATTACGAACTTGGCATCACAGGAGAATGGCTTATCTGCAAATCTCTCCGGTATGATGGCAAGAACGACCGCACCTCTGGTGCTGACTTCCTTAATGTTCGACTCCATCTTTCCTACGAGCTCATCCTGAGTTATCGTGCTTACGACCAGCGTACCTTCCTCAATAAGAGCGATCGTACCGTGCTTGAGCTCTCCGCCTGCATAAGCCTCTGAATGGATGTAGGAGATCTCCTTTAGCTTAAGAGAAGCCTCCATCGACAGATAGTAGTCAAGACCGCGGCCGATGAAGAAGATGCTCTCAGCGTTAAAGCGTGAAGATGCGAACTTCTGGATGGAATCCTGTGCATCAAGTATCTTCTGAAGCTTCTCAGGCATAGCCAAGAGCTCCTGCTGGAGCTGCACATATCTCTCATCGGTGATCTTACCGAGGAGCTTTGCGAACTTGAGAGCCAAAAGATAGATGCATCCGAGCTGAGTCGTATAAGCCTTTGTCGAAGCAACAGAGATCTCAGGACCTGCTGCCGTATAAAGGACATAATCAGACTCTCTGGCGATGGTGCTGCCGATAACGTTTACGATCGCAAGAGTCTTGCTTCCGCCTTCTTTTGCAGCACGCATTGCATTTCTTGTATCAAGAGTCTCGCCTGACTGCGAGATCACGATAGTCAAAGTCTTGTCGTCAATGATCGGATCCGAATAGATGAACTCACTTGCAACAGTACATGTAACAGGGATCCTGCAGAGCTTCTCGATCAGATACTTGCCTACGCAGCCTGCGTGATATGCGGTACCGCATGCTACGACATGGATCTTGTTGATGCCCTTGATATATTCTTCTGTTGCAGGGAAATGCTCGATATAGATGTCATTGTCCTTGATCCTCGGGCTTACCGTAGCCTCAAACACCTTAGGTTCCTCGAACATCTCCTTCATCATGAAGTGAGCATAACCGCCCTTCTGAGCAGCATCCGTATCCCAATTGACTTTGGAAACCTTGTAGTCTACAGGCTCACCGTGGATATCCTTGATCTCAAGGGAATCCTTGGTCATAACGAGGATGCAGTTATCCTCCATGAAGACTACGTCACGTGTATATTCGATAAGTGCCGGAATGTCTGAAGCGATGAAGTTCTCACCGTCTCCGATACCGATTACGATCGGGTTATCCTTCTTGGCACAGATGATCTTGTCCGGGAAATCTACGCAGACGATGCAGAGAGCATATGAACCGATAAGCTCGGACAATGCACTTCTTACGGCTGCCTCAAAGTCATTCAACTTGTTGTAATAGAATTCGATGAGCTGAGCGACTACTTCCGAGTCTGTCTCAGACTGGAACTCGTAACCCTTACGCTTAAGGAAGTTACGGACTTCCGCATAGTTTTCGATGATTCCGTTATGAACGACACAGATCTT
>CADCPU010000305.1 GCA_902803365.1 Oscillospiraceae bacterium | reverse complement strand
ATCCGATATGGTATACGAACTTAGAATCATGATCATAAATTCGTGTGCTTCTCAGCCGAAGAGTAAAAACAGCAGGAATATAAGAATACCGACAATAAAGCAGAAGATCCCTGTACCTGCCAATATCCAAAACATAAAGCGCTTATCACAATAGCGCTTGACGTAACCTTTTTTCGGATGAGCCGGATCATAGAATACGGGGAAAGTCGTACCTTTGGGATATTTGCTCGTCAGAGGATTCTTTCCAAAAGGATACGGATATTCTTCAGAAAGATCACCAATCCTTACATGTATCGTCTGCTTCTCATCGTTCTCCTGAATCTTGTATCCGGTCTTACCGAAATTTCTGAAGTTAACGGATCCTTCTATGGAATGTACCCTGTACTCCGGACCCTTTATCCTGTATCTGTTACCGGCTTCTGCGGTGAACTCGACTATTGGGTAATGAAGCATCTTACTGTAAGCAGCGATCGTATATCCTACGACCGTGCCGACCGCCGTTGCCGTGCACTTCTTCTGCTGAGTAAGATATTTCCCGTGAACAAGAAATGCAATGAGTATCAATATGCCACCCGCAAAAAATATTATTCCGCATCCGATTATAACCCCACCCATGAATATACCTCCTTGATCTCTTATTCCGATGTACTTATATTACAATACTTCAGTTCAGGGAATCTATAATAGATTTTATTCTGATGATGAAATCAGATCGATTGCGAAACACATGATATAAGGATTCACGAATGGGTAGTATGTCCTGAAGATGCTACCTTTACAAAAGAACAGATTGAAAAGCAGATTCATTTTCAAGAGCATTTTTTCAATTCTGAAATAGAAATGTAAGTATTCATAGCCTGAGAAAGTACAAGCAAAAAGTGCACCCGGGTGCACTTTTTGCTTGTATTAACAAATTTAGATTTTATTGCTTTTAAGAATAATAGAATTTATATTCTCGGAATAAGTATCCTTTTACATTTAGTAATGAATGGCACCATATATGCGAATGAATTAGAATTACTCCATTTTTCAGATTCGCTATTCATATTTTGTTATTCTGCCTTTGCTATTGTTTTGGGTGGCATAATAATGAGATTAAATAGGGTATCCGCAAAAAAAGAGATTAATGCATAAATTCCAGTTTGTCTGGATGAGGGCATAGCCTTTTTTCTCGCAGTATTCTCGACTAAGGCAAAAAAGTTTCTTGCTCAAACAACGTATTTATGGCAACACAAGACCCGATAACCTAGGTTACCAGGTCTTGTGTATTAGTCCTATATCCGATATATAGCGTATTAGGAAGGTGACGAACGGTCACGCGTCGGATTGTATATGCTGAAAATTTTATGTATAATTATACTATAAATGTTTCAACATCATGATCATAAGGAGTAATTATCATGCCTAACATAAGACCTGTATCTGACTTAAGAAACTACAAGAGTGTTTTGGATGAGGTATCATACGGCTCTCCGGTTTATCTTACAAAGAACGGCAGAGGTGATTATGCGATCGTTAGCATGAAAGAACTTGACGAACTCAATGCCATGAAGACATTGATCAAGGAACTGGGGAAAGGCGAAACATCCGCAAAGGAAGGCTGGATCTCGCTCGATGAAGTTGAAAAGAGATTAGGTTTATGATGCACATCGTTTTCTCACCTGAAGCATTAAATGATATCGAACAGATCAAGGATTATCTCATTGGCCAGTTCGGTGATGATACTGCTACCAAAAGCATCAAAAAAGTAATCAAAGAGATAAAGACTCTTGAAGCATTTCCATTCAAAGGTTCAGGAGTTCTGGAAAGATACGGGATCGATTCAGAATACCGCTACATATATGCAAACAAGAACTATGTTTTTTATCGCGTTGACGAAGATACGATAAGAGTTATCAGGATCCTTGATGCCAGACGTGATTTCCTGTCCATTCTTTTGGGAAATAACCCTCAATCTGATGATGGTTCTGCCGAATGATCATAGACATTGCTGCAATACATCAATAAAGTCTCATGAATCCCATTGGGAATCGCCGTAATTGTCGTCAGAACTGTCGTCAATCGTGGTCAAATTGGTGGTCAATCAGGGATTAAAGCCCCGCAAACGCAATGTTTACAGGGCTTTTTGTGTTTATCATCAATCCGCGATACTCATCTTATCCAGATTGCGCGCTATCCATTCCGTCATCTTCTTGTTTGTTTTGTAGAGTTCCTCGTACTTATCTTTATCTGCAAAGAATGCAGTCGATATGAACTGATTCGCCAGGATCATGTAAGGGATAGCTTCCTTCTCGGACTCGGTCATCTTAACTACCGAATCGTATCCGTACATGATCTCCTTCATGACACTGGTCCACTTAAGGAGCATCTCCTCGTTATCCTCAAATGTCTCAGATAAGATAGCCGTAGCGGCATAACAAGGATCGAATATCCTCGCATTTCTCTCACTGAGTTCAAAATCGATAAATCCCCACTTATCCTTTACAAGGATAATGTTGCTCGGATTAGGATCTCTGTGGACAACCTGTCGAGGCAGATCCTTATACAAAACTGCAAATCTTTGAGCAATCTCATCCATGGAATCTTCTTCAATATTGAGCCTGCCCTTAAGATTTGGAACTGCCCACTCACTGACAGCCTTCTCAAGTTCTGCATCATCTGCTATAACATCGATCTTGGAAAGAGCCAGATCGAGCTGACCTACTATCTCGCCGATGAAACGAGCCTTAGCTTCATAGTCATTGAGATAGAGCTTACTGGCCATAATGCGCTCACCCTCAACCCTCTTCGTGAGCATAAAGTAGAGCTCGCCGTTCTCGACATACTCCCTACCGTCCTTAGTCGGTACAATAGCGGGAGACGAGAGTCCCAGGCTCTCGAGTGCCTTGGATATCTCGATAGCCTTCTTTGTGTTTCCGAGATTTCCCGTGTACTTGATTACGAGATCTTCTCCGACATACTTTGCCGTATCGCTGATCTCCCCTGTTTCAGGAAATACGATATCTGCTACTTTCTCATTTTGAAGGTCCCAGTTAACGAGAACTTCAGCGATCGTCTTTTTACTGACCATAATGTGTTCCTCCTGTAAGATATTGATCTTGTAAGGCTTTTTCGCCTTATATCTTTGGAGGTAATCCGCAGGTGTATAACCGATCTCACGGATGAATGATCTGTAAAAACCTGAATATGTCTCAAAGCCGTACTCGTAGACGACATCGTTCTTCTTTCTTCCCGAGCCGATCTCGCTTATCGCATGCAGGAGCTTGCGTCTCAGGATATACTGCATAATCGGAACTCCGACGGCACTTTGAAAAGATCTGTAGAAGTGAAAAACGGAATAGCCTGCGATACCCGCAAGATCTTCAGCGGTGATATCTTCCTTTACGTTGTTTTCGACATAGTCCAGAGTCTTCTGGATTGATTCTCTGATCACGTGCGGTATCCTCCTTTCGTTGTTCTTCGTAGCTACACACAGATATTAAGCTGCCGGCCTCACGAAAGTATTTCCGTTTTTGCTGTTTGTCAGTTATTTCCTCAGATCTTTCATCATGATCATTTCCATCGGCTGTTCGTAGCCCGGGATATCCATGGTAAATCCGCCGCAATCCTTGTAACCGATCTTACGATAGAAATGCTGGGCGTTCTCATCAACCTGAGTGGAAGTCATGACCATCTCGTAGCCGCATGACTTCATATCGTTTTCCCAATATTTCATCAGGGCTTTGCCGTATCCGTTCTTCTGTCTTGACCAATCCACAAAGAGCATGGTACAAAAGGGAGTGTTATCCCAAAACAGATTGTATCTCAGAAGTCCGACCGCCTCTCCGTCCTCGAAAATGACATATCCCTGCCTATCACGGACTTTCTTCTCAAACTCGCTTTCCGGAAGATGCTTATCCAGCCTGTACCAGAATTCCTTATCTTTATCAGCAACGTAACGGATCTCGACCATTTCTTTCATCCCCTCAAACTGTTCTTTATGTTATTTCAGTATAACAAAAACCGCCCCTGTTTTATTATCATCGATCCGCAATACCCTGCGTATTAGGTGGGGGACGAACGGTCACGCGCTTTGGTGAAGTCACAATTTGTGACTTCACGGAAAGATAGCATCTACAAAACCTGTATTACTTGTAAAACTATCTTAGTTTCAGGGCCGGATTTCCCAGCATAGCCTTGATAGTAGGAATATAATCATCTATATCATTGATTCTCGTTATCGTTGTTATTCTTTTTCCGGCATCCTTACTTGATGCTCCACAGTGGTATATTCTTACATCTGCAGTCCCCGCATCAAGAATGATATATCTGTCATGTGATCGATGTTGTAGCTGGATAAATGATATCGTTTTTCCGGGATTCTCCGTAAGGAAATCATTGTATTCCACCAGACTCAGTCTGGGTTTAGCTGCATTATCACTAATAATCGTTATCTTTACATTCTTCTTAGAATGAGCCAGGTGATGCAATGTCTTTGTCCCGATATAATCATCAATGATCATAATCGTGCTTTGGGCACTCTTATATATCTTCTGATAAGCCTCGTCCGCCTTAAAAGGCTTTCCATCCAATATCAGGATTTCTTCGTTACTTACCCCCTGATCAAAGAGTTTCATAAGATTAGATAGATCAGTTTTAGAAACCATTTTTACACGCATTTCCTTTATTTCTCTTGAGTTCTCTTCGACCTTATCAACCAAATCATAATAGTTCTTCTGAGTTAGGAGAGGTTGATTCTCGATAAGATAGTCTTTCATAGTCTTGAATAAACGAACCAAAGTTCTGCTCTGTTTGATTGCCAAATCACCTTTAAGAACTGTCATTAGCATATATATTCCCTGTTCAGTAAAGGCGCACGGCAAATAACGCGATCCTCCCCAACTTGAGGTGAAATTTTTGCACCTCAAGTTGTCAAATTCTTCCTTGGTAAGACGAAACATAAAGTCATCACCTTCGAACCGATCTATATTATTCTTTATTTGGCGATTGAAGTTCTTTGTTTCATACCCATAAAGCTCTGCCAGTTCATAATCCAACATAACCTGCTGACCACGGATTTTGTAGATCATACTCTTGATATCACGAGCTTCGAGAAGATCGGTAATACCGTTTGTATCCTTGTCATCATTCTTCTGTCCCATATAACCTCCT
>CADCPU010000304.1 GCA_902803365.1 Oscillospiraceae bacterium | reverse complement strand
GGGCCCTTGACCAGTTCATATACGCTAAAGCCCGAAGCGGCAAAGGTTACCTGACCGTCCTTGACCTGAACATTACCGATCTGTTCTGTCGTTCCGTCATCTTTTATGTGTATGATGTCAACGTTGTCGACACCTGTAAGCCTGTCATCGCTTATATTGACGATTACCGGATGTTCTTCGCCCGGCTGATATTCCGTTCCGTTATCAAGTATCGTGATGTCATATGCAAGGATCGCATCCACGGTGACCGTATCGACCTCGGTTGCGCTTGCCGTCGCATTCTTCGGCATAAGGCCGTTTATCTTGACATCACCGTCTTTTGCATCAAGATCAAGCCTTCTAAAGCCCGTATCACCAATGATCGCGATGCCGTCAGCATTTTCCGGAAGAAGATAAAGATCGTCACTGTCAGTAATCTCTTTAACCGGCTCTTTTGCAAGCGAGTTATCGTTGATGGCATAGACTGCTACGCTCTCATATGAATCATCAGGATCGTTCAAAGTTGCCTTGACCCAGTACTTAGCATCCTTGTCCTCAAGATCGTATGCCTTTATCGAAACAAGACCTTCCTTAACGTCACTTACGGAAGATGTCTTGACCTTTGAATCTTCATCAAAACTCAAGATGGTGAGTTCTGCTTCATCAGTTGTCTCATTCAATACAGGATGAAGTGCATTACCGAAACCATAGATAGAGAAAGCTTCTGTCTCAAAAGTTACGACGGCATCTTCTGTCGAATCGCTCTCGAGCGTCTCTGCGCCATCCTCTGTAAAGTGCACTACCTGAAGTTCGGAAGCACCTTCGTCTACATCCATCAATTCGGCTTTGACCGTTACTGCTGATGCAGGCTCGATCTCAACTCCATCCTTAATGATCGTAATATCAAGAAACTTGGTGTAGAAGATATAATCATCAGCCGTAAGTTCCATCGCCTCAACAGCCGCATCGATATAATCCTTCTCATCAACTTCAGTTACACGGAGTTCCGATCCGTCAGGGATCTTGGCTCTTGAATCATATGTAACCGTTATCTTGTATTCCTTGCCGTCAGATGCAACGAGCGACTTCACCAGTGATGAAGATGATGTAGGAACAGGTGTCGCTGTCGGCTCCTCAGTCGCAGCCGCAGTCGGCTCAGCGGTTACACTCGGCTCAACCGTTACTTCCGGTTCAGTCTCTTCCGCGGACGGCTCGGTTGCGTCTGCGGATTCAGTAACCTCAGTTGCCTCAGTCTCTTCAGTCTCAGGAGTCGTCTCGTCAGTAACGGAAGTCTCTGCAGGTTCCGTCTCTTCGTTTTCGAAAACGGCGGAAGACTCGGTTGAAGGCTCAGTATCAATGGTCTCAGCAGTCCCGGAAGTATCTTCTGTTGTCTCGTCAGGATCAGGGTCTTCTTCAAAATTGACTGCACCATCCTCAGGGGCAAGCTCACAAGTTTGCTCCTCTGACGGTGTCGGCGTCGCAAATGCATCGGCAAATACCGAAAGATCGCTTCCGGTCACCGAATTGATGCAAAGCAGAGCTACCAACAACGCTGTAAGAACGTTGATCTTTCTCTTCAATTTGTACCCTCACGTTATCTGTCTTTGGTCTCCCCTGTTTTCTATGACACAAAGATAGTAAAATTCGCTTATATATTATATAATGTTCAAACAAAAATGACTAAGAAGAATGACCTTTGTAACAGATTTTTAACATTCCTTAGTAAATTCTTTGTTTTTTGCAGACCGGTATCTTAGGAGGAGATGATGGAACTTGAGGGGAAGAGATCTAATTATCTTTTGAGCCTTGCCGTCGGCCTTCTTACCGCATTCATCTTAAGATACTTCGAGTTCTCCGATCCGGACGGGGTCATCGGTATCAACACTTTGGGCAACATCAAGGCATTCATTCTCTTTGCCTGCGCCGCCCTTATCCCCTTCTTTCTCCTGAACCTGATCCTCAACAAGGTAAACACAAAGGCCCTTCCGGGGATCATCATAACCGTCATTTACCTCACATCGTCAGGCTTTGCTTACATAAAGCTCTACGGGCATTTCGAGCACGGATCGACGGTCAGATACGTCGCGGCAACAACGATATTCGTCATCGGGCTCCTGCTGGTCTCTTTCGTCTGGAATAACGACAGATTTAAAAAGACGTCACTCATCCTTACCGTCGCGGAGATCGCGGTCTTCTCGGTCGTCTGGTATCTCGCGGTCGCGACACCGAATACATTCACGCACTTCTCGTTTGGAAGGACATATAACATCTACCACTCATCGGCATACCTGGATCAGATCGCGAACGTATACTTTGACGCGCCGTTCACGGGCTGCGAGGCCGAGCTCTACGGCCATTACGGCCTGTTCTTCTATCTGCCGCTCAAGATCTTCGGCAACGGCACAGGAACGATCGCGGTGATACTCGGGATAATGGCTGCCGTAACGTTCATCTGCGCGGCAACGGCTCTGTCACTGTCGATCAAAAACTTCATCCTTCGTGCCCTTTCAATACTCGCGCTCATGCTCTACGGAATATCCTGCAGGAGCATCTACTGGCAGACTTATCCGCACAGGCTCTTCTTCCCTGCGCTCTTTATCGCGATCTTCGCGATCTGTGCGCACTATAAGAGATTCACAAGACTCATCTATTTCTTGGGTCTTATCCTGACCGTCGCGGCCTTCACCTGGAACACGGAGACGGGTGCGGTCTGCATGGTCGTGTGGGCATTCTTCGGCGGCATGGCGCTCGCGGGCAAAAAGCCGGCCATGCGCGTTCCCGCAACGCTTTTGGCGCTCTTGATTAACACTGTTACAACGGTACTTTTGTCCCTCGCGCTGGTCAATATCCATAACGCAAGGGTCGGCGGAGAGGCCTTAGGTCTTCGCGGATTCCTCGGAGTTCAGGCAGCGGGCTTCGTCCAGGGCTTAAGTAAGCCGATGGACGGCGGCAACGCGCTATATATCCACATCTTCATCCTTATGCTCCTTTGCACGGCCAAGGGCATCCACGACATGTTTATAAGCGAAGAGTACTCCGTCAGGGGCATCACGATGCTCGCGACGGGCCTTACGGGACTCGGAGTATCGATCTACTTCAGCAATAACCCCGAAAACGGCACCGGCATCCTGAATCTCTACTTCATGATGTGCGCGGGACTCGTTGCAGCAGGCGCAAAGCTCCCTTACAACAGGAAGGAAAAGAAGTGGGACGCATACGCCGCATCTTCAAGCTTCATTGCGATGTACGCCTTCCTGGCGATATTCATGGGATATGCGATGGGAAGAGAGCTTCCGTTCCACCTTAAGGCGATGCACGACGTAGGAGCTTGGAATCACAGGGATTTCGAGGCCTGGTGCGAAGAACTCGACACCAAGATCGCCCCTGATACGAAGGGCGCGTCATACGGCACGGCCGCGTTATTTCTGGAACTCGAGAGAGACCGCGGAGGCAGGGATTTCCAATTCCATATGGAAGAGATGGGCGAGCCCGAGCATTTCCTGAAGTTCGTCGACGGACCGACGGAATTTGAGGGCTACGAGCTGATAGAGTTTATTCACTACGAGGAAGTCGCTTTCGGATACTATCAGAAAGCGGGATCGTAAATATCCTGATAATCGTAGATAGTCAGAGTCTGTGAGTTATACGTCGTGTCATAAGGCACGTCAATGAACTTATAGTGGCTGGCCTGCCCGCCGAGAGGTGCCTGATCCTGGGTATCGAGATTAAAGATCCTTCTTATGACAGGATACTTCTCGGGATCATCCTCGAATCCTTCAACACCCGTCTTGCCCTGGTAATCCAGGATGACTACGTTCTTGTAGTACTTATCAAGCTCCGTAAGCTCCCTCTCGTAATCTTCCATGATCGGGTATGTATCAACGCCGATCGACTTGAGGTCGCTGTAGAGCAGGTCATATATCTCATAGCGCAGCACGACGCAGTCAACGCCGTTAAACTTAACTGTTTCCTCAATCTCATTGAGCGTATCCCACTGAACTCTCGTATCGTCCCTGTGCGTCAGGTGGAACCAGTCGAGCGGGAGCATGAAAGCAACCGAGAGAACGATCGCAGGGTACATGAGCTTCGGCTTCATCCTGTCGAGCATGACAGAGCTGATTATGGCGATCATGGCGATATACATCGTCAGATAGCGGCCGTAGTAGTACATGTGCTTGACCTGCGTATAAGCAAACATCGTGTAACCGACGATAAAATATCCGAAGAACAGAAGAAGGATCAGATGCTCTTTGTTATCCGTCCACCTGTCCGTGAAGAAGAACATACTGAAGAACAGGATGACAGCAACGACAACGCCTGTCATGAACATCAGCGCGAGGATCGTAAGCCTTCCTGCGTAGATCGTAGCAGGCCTGTCGACCAGGATCCTGTAGACGATAAATGCCACGAGGCCCACGAGGCCGATCCTGACGAGCCAGGCGATGACCTTGGTGTTGAACGTGACCTTGAGCTGCTTTTTGATGAGCAACAGGACGACGCCCGTGATGATCATAACGGCGGTGATGCCGAAAACGAATATCAGGACGCGGCTGACATTGTACTTGTCGCCCGAGATCTTTACATAGTTGATGAGCGTATAGTCCGTGCTGTTGTAGAACGCGATCCAAAAGCTTATGAAGTACGAGATTCCGGAGATGATAAGTCCCTTCGCGTATTCCTTGTTGCCCGTATAGAGGCAGAGCAGAAAGAACATCGCGAGGAAAAACGGCGCCGCGATATAGCCGGAGATGTGGACAAGGCCGTAGATACCGAGGCAGAACGATGCAAGGATCATCTCGCTCCTGCTCTTGCCCAGGATGTTATAGATGAAT
>CADCPU010000303.1 GCA_902803365.1 Oscillospiraceae bacterium | reverse complement strand
GTCGTAAAACAAGGCGTCGCATTCTCGATCGTTATGTGCTCATCACGAGCCTCCCAGAGGTCCCAGAACTCCTGAAGCTGCTCGTCATCCGTGACGAAGATATTGTCGCCTGTCTGATAGAACATTTCCTCCCGGCATGTCGCCGGATCGATATAGAAAGCCGATTCGCCGCCCATATCCTCGCCTACGTGCTTATCCTCGCGAGGCGCATCCTTGGTGGCGATCGCAAGATCGACAAGCTTATCCAGATAATCGGCTTCCATCGTACCGATCTTCATGTTGTTATATTTAAGAGTCTCTATGCTCTCTTTAACATCGCTCTCCTGACCTTCATAATCAAGGAAGCGCTCAGAGTAGCCGTAGATATCGCCGTTATACATGATGTAATACCTCGAAAATCCCGTTCCCGTACCGCTTCCGTATCTGAAGACCGCATCGTCTATATCGCACGGCTGATCAGCAACAGGTTCAGTCGGCTTGGGTTCCTTTGCCGGGGTCTTATCCGTATCGCTGCAAGCCGTCGCAAGTGACGCCATCATCAATAAGCAAAGAGCAGAAGCAAGTACCTTTTTCATATTACACCTCTCATATCTAAGGGCTTCAGGAGGGCCGTTGCTTTCGGGGTTTGTGTGTTATGTTAATTAATTATCGGCCCTCCTGCCCCTTATGCCTATATAGACGGAGTGTTTTCAGGCAGCGTTACATCACGCGAGCAAAAAAAGCTATTTATTTCTGAGCGGCTGTATATTTTTAGCAATAAGGAATATTGGTATAATTTTTCCAGGTTGGGAGGTTTTGTTATGCATTTTTCCGGTAATGATCAGAAAAACAACGGATCAAAGATATTAGCGTTCTTCACGTGCTTAATCATAGCGATCATGATCTTCGTGGGCATCTTCTATGTAAAGGACATGGAGACAACGCCGATAAATATCGTGAAGGCACTTCCTGAAGGCAGCAGCAAGATCGTCTTGACTCAGGACCTCGCCAAAGAGCACATGGTTGCCTACCTCAATAACAGAAAAGCCGCCTTGCCGCTCTTTTACGGTTTTATCACTATCATAGTAGTTATCCTTGCAGCGATAACGATCCCGGATGTCCGCAGGATCCTTATCGAGCGTCGCGAAAACTATGACGAAGAAGACCGCGGCCTCAGTTCTTTCCTGAACTACCGTACGATATTCCTGTTCGGTAAGGTCGCAATGATAATCATCGTACTTTTCACCTTTGCCACAGCCTTCAAATCAATGCTTGGCAATAAGGATCCCGAATCTCAGACACCAACCATACAGACGGTCACAGTCACCGACAAAGATATCGTGACCACATACAAGAACGAAGAGGACGAGACCGACTTTTACCTGATTTTCGAAAACGGCGAAAAACGCCGCGTCTCACAGTCAAACTATGACAACGTTCAGATCGACCACACCTACTACCTCGGCCTGACCGAGCAAGGCAACATCTTCGGGATCTACGATACCGATGTTTACGAATTACCACAAGGAGATAAATAAATGAGTTACTATTACGAAGATGACGATGCAACAAATCACAATGCAGTATCCAAGCTCAAGATCTTCATTCCGCTTATCATAATTGCTTTCGTGATCGTTATCCTAGCCGCTGTATCGGCATCCACCAAAAGGCTCGATAACAAGATGGATATCGTGACCTCCCTTCCGGCAGGTTCCCCGAAGATCGTCCTGACTCAGGATCTTGCCAAGGAGCATATGGTCGCATATCTCGAAAACCAGCGCGCGATGCTCCCTTTCACGGTCGCATTGACAGTGCTGATCTGCATCATAGTAGTGACCATGAACTTCATTCCAAGACGCTACTCAAGAGCTCGCACGAGCAAAAATTTTAACGTCATAATATCGACCGTCGCCATCTTCATAATCATCTTCGTCATGGGATACGGAATGATCACCACTCTCATAAACACATCTTCACCGGAGACCCAGACACCGACCATAAGGATCGTTAGTGTTATTAACAAAGATTATGAAACACACAGATCCGGCAGGCACGGCCACACAAAATACTACTACCTCACCTATGGCGACGGTTCCAGAAATCGCGTATCCGAGTCAGTCTATAACAAAGTCGATATCGGCCACAGTTATTACTTCGGTTACACCGAGCAGAACACAGTCTTCGCAGTATACGATATGAACGTCTACACCTTACAGCAATAAAGAAAGGAGAAAGATATGAGTTTCCACAACAATCCACAGTTTCACGCCCTAAGAGGAAAGCATATATTCGTCGGTGCATCTATGATCGTTGTATTCCTCATATCATTCGTTATTTCAGGCGGTTTCTTTTTCACTGACCTCAATACCGAGATAAGGACCATCGATATCGTCCAGCATATCCCATACGATGCAGAGAAGATCCCACTCACGCCTAAACTCCTCATGCAGCATCAGGAGATCTCGCTTTACGAACGAGGCTTTGACATCAAGATCATCCTGCCGTTCGTGATCGGTCTGACAGCCGCATTTCTAACCGGAGTCCTGCTGCTCGCCTATACCAGAACTTGGGATCTTACACCTGTTGAAAAGGCCAAGATCAACAGCCGTCTTAAAGTCTACGGTATCCTCCTTGCAGTCAGCCTTGTCCTTATGATCGGCACCTTCACAACGCTCATTATCCTGCGCGAAAACGCTCCGAAATCTTCCGCCACATCAACGCCTCCGAGCGTAAAGACAGTCACTGTTGATGACAGATCATATTACGAAGCATCCCGCGAGGACGGCACCGTTTTCGCGCTGTATCCGACAGATGTCTACGAGCTTAAGTGAGACAAAAGCCACGCGATCCCCTTCGCTGTCCGCACATCCGGCTCCGCGAAGTGATTGCCCTGATTCATCTCAAATCTCGTCTCGATCCCCATAGCCTTAAAGTGCTCAAAGATCTCGAGCGTCTTGTCTTCGACAGTCGCCATCATGGGATTTCTTGTCTTAGCTTCACGATCCCCAAGAGACATATAGATCTTTTGGGGATTTTTCTTTGGCTCATTTCCCCTTATGTACTCATCAAACTTGGGATACCACAGCGACCCTGAACAGCTTGCTGCACCGTCAAACAAATCGCAGTTATAAAG
>CADCPU010000302.1 GCA_902803365.1 Oscillospiraceae bacterium | reverse complement strand
CCGTTGTAGATCGAGAGGTTCAGGTTCTTTAATACGTGTTGCTGAACCGACTCGTTCGAGAAAGTCTTGCAAAGATCCTTTGCCTTGAGCATTACAGTTCTGTCTGACATAACAATTTACCTCCATGTATCTATGCCTTATGACAGTACTATAATCCTATCGGCGCCTGAGGTCTTAACCTGTTCCTTGCTTATTCCTTAACTGTTTCTTAAATGGATTTTGTGCTACCTTATTATATAAATTACGTCTATATATGCAGATAAGCCGAAAGGACGGACTACTTAATATGAAGACAAATCTTAAGACTATAGGCATTGCAACGGTTCTCATGCTCTCCACACTCCTTATGGGATGCGGAAGCAAGGAGGCGCTCGGCAAGAAAGAACTCGAGCGTCTGGCGAAAAACTATGCCAAGGGTCCGATCAAGATCGGCAAGTTTATAGAAACCGAAGAAAACGACTACCCGGTAAACATCCTCAAGGCAAAAGATAAGGAATACCGCTTCGAGTTTGAAGTAAAAAGCGAGGTAAGGACCGTCGGCGGATTCGACGGAACTGTCTTCTTTAACCCGTTCACCGACGAGCCGATGGTCCACAGGCAGGAGAGCAGCACATTCCATGAGCAGTACCTGGCCACCTTCGGCAAGCTCTATGAGGACGAGCTCGATGATATCGAAAACGAATACGATGTCGAGATCCAAATCTACACGAGCGGCGGCTACAAGCCTAGCAATTACATCATGTCCGTAAGAAACTGTGAAGACGAAGATCAGTGCGAAGACATCTTCGACGATATCGTCGACTTGCTTAAGGAATATGACACCAGGAATTACTTTGAGCAGAGCGAGAAGGACTATTCCGACATAGAATACGGCATCATCTTCTACAGCGAGACCACCGTAAAGGACGGTCACAGTAGCGAAGAAAGGATCACGGACATCAATCTTGAGCCTTCGAAATGGTAAAAACCATACTGTTGGTATATAAATTTCTATTCTAATTGTATTGGCAGTGTATTCATTTTCGAGCCCTCATCATCTACAATAAAACCATGAAGGAGATGAGAGCAATGAATAACAGACTGGCTACCAACATCAGAACATTCAGAAAATCGAAGGGGCTCACGCAGGAGCAGCTCGCGGAAGTATTCGACGTAACGGTCGGTGCGGTCCACAAGTGGGAAGCGGGGCTGTCGACTCCGGAACTCGGAATGATCATGGAGATCGCGGACTTCTTCGATACATCACTTGACGTACTCATCGGATTCGACGTACGAGACAACAGGATCGAGAGCCTCGCGACAAGGATCAAGGACATAACAAGGACAAGAGAGTCCGAGGGTGCAGCGGAAGCCGAGAAGGCACTCAAGAAGTACCCGCACAGTTTTGAGATAGTAGTTGCCTGTGCTGATTACTACAACAGCTTCGGAACTACCAACAATGACAGGAAATTTAATCTCCGTGCCAAGGAACTTTACGAGCAGGCGATCCGCCTCATCTCACAGAACACAGACCCTTACTTAAATGAGGCAGTCCTGTACGGAAGACTTGCTACTGTCTGCTTCTCACTCGGGGAATTCGATAAGGGTCTCGAGATCTACAAGGCACACAACGCAGGCGGAATGTTCGATGTACAGATAGGTCAGCTGCTGATAGCCAATGAAAGATTCGAAGAAGCCGACACCCACCTGTCCTATGCACTGATGAGACAGATCGGCGAGCGCTACAACCTCATGATCTCCAAAGCCTTTATCTACATGAAGACAGGTCGCATAGATGATGCGATCGCACTGCTCGAAGAAACACTTCGTGAGAACAATGTATTCAAGACAGGCAATACTCATACTTTCTCTGACAAGATGGACTGCATCTTCCTTACAGGACTTTCATACGGAATGCTCGTCAAGAACAAGAAAAAGGAAGCACGCGAATATCTCCTTAAGGCAAAAGAAACAAGCGAATCTTTCGATGCCGATCCGAATTACGATTGCGCAAACTTCAGATTCTCCAATCTCGAGACAACCTATGCGGGATACGATTCAATGGGAACGACAGCCCGTGAAACGATAATGGGCACCATCGACAAGATCGAATCACAAGAACTTCAGGAACTCTGGAACTCCATAAACTAACGAGGTGAACAACATGAATAAGAACACTGTACGTGTGGAATTGGTACGCCAATTCTACAGAAAGAATCACTGCGCCCTTTTTGCGGCTATGACAGCATCCATCCTCTCCGGAACAGTCGGACTTATCTGCTCCTGGATCTTAAAACAATTCATCGATCTCATCGCAGGAACATGCAGCTTCACGATGAATCAACTGCTCCTCATAAGCGGCGGTTTCCTCGCATTCCTGCTCCTTCTTACAGTACTTTCCTGCAGCGCAGAGCCTCACTTCATCAGACGCGCTATGAAGCAGTACAAGGATATGATCTTCTCATTATTGTCAGGCAAGAATATCGCTTCCTTCAGAGAAGAGAACACATCGGCTTACCTCTCGGCACTTACAAACGATGCCACGGCTGTTGAAGCTAACTACGTCTCACAGCTCCTCCCTATCGCCTCCAAGGCTGTAACATTCTTCGGTGCTCTCATCATGATGCTCGTATCTTCCCCTGCATTAACGGGCTTCGCGATCGCAGTCATGCTGATCCCGACCGTTGTCTCAGTCGTAATGAGCAAGAAGATGGAAAAGGTTCAAAAGGATGTCTCAGACAAAAGTGCAGACTTCACGGCAGCAGTTACAGACTGCCTCGGCGGCTTCCAGGTCATCAAGAGCTTCAGAGCAGAAAAGGAAGCATGCGATCTTTTCGAGAGCGAAAACACAAAACTCGAAGATTCCAAGTTCCGCCTCAAGAGACTTTCCATCATCACAGGCTCCCTCGGCGGTATCGCAGGCCTCGTCGCACAGCTCGGCGTATTCATCTTCGGCTCCTACCTCGCACTCCGTAACCCTTCGATCACTGCAGGTTCCGTCATGATGTTCACGAACCTCATGAACTTCCTCATTCAGCCTGTATCCGAGCTCCCTCGTCTGCTCGCAGGCAAGAAGGCAGCTTCTGGTCTGATCGACAAGCTCGCAGATTCCCTCTCCGTCAACAACGGTTCCACAGGCTCCTGTGAGATCACATCCGTCGGTTCCGGCATCGAATTCCGCGACGTATCATTCTCATACGACGGCGAAAAGGACGTCCTCCACGACATCAACTGCTCATTCCTCCCGGGCAGATCCTACGCGATCGTCGGCGGCAGCGGCAGCGGCAAGTCAACATTCCTGAACCTCCTCATGTCAGGCAACGGCGACTATAAGGGCAACATCAGCATGGGCGGCCGCGAGCTCAAGGACATCTCGACCGATTCACTCTACGACCTCATGACAGTCATCCAGCAGAACGTATTCATCTTCAATTCCTCGATCAAGGACAACGTCACGATGTTCCGTGACTTCTCTTCCGACAAGGTCGACGACGCACTCACACGTGCACACCTCGAAAAACTGATCGACGAGCGCGGCGACGGCTACCTCTGCGGCGAGAACGGCAAGGGCCTGTCAGGCGGCGAAAAGCAGCGCATCTCAATCGCTCGAAGCCTCCTTAAGGAATCCCCTATCCTCCTGGCTGACGAAGCAACATCCGCACTCGACGCCCAGACCTCACACGAAGTCATCGACGAGATCTTAAGCCTCGATTCCATGACAAGGATCGTCGTAACACACGACCTCGAGGAAGCAACACTTCGCCGCTACGACGAGATCCTCGTCATCAAGGACGGCACCATCGAAGAAAAAGGCAACTTCGATTCTCTCATGAAGAACAACGGCTACTTCAAAGCCCTCTACACAGTAGCCTGCTGATAACTTCCCCCATATAACTAAAAGGCCGCAAACTATTTCAAGCTTGCGGTCTTTTCTTTTGTCATGTTATGTAAACAGGTTCCAGTTTTATATGCGGCAGATTGCGGTCGTGCTTCGTATCGCCCGGTCCCTTCTTGGCCGTAAACACTACTTCAAAGGTCTCGGTAGTATTGGGACCGATCTTTAAAAGATCGGCGCATTTCATTTCCGCGCTCTGCAGGAGCTTGCCGTTGTCGTCGTTTGCCAAGGCACTGAGCCTGAACGGGACTGTCTCGTCCAATTCATTGGTGATCTTGATATGACAATTAAACCTGACCGTGACCCCGTCTGTCGTAAAATCATCAAACCACGAATCCTCTTCGATTTTGATATTACCTTTCCCAAGCGTGCTCACGCCATCTTCCGTCAGGTAGAAGCGCCCCAGGGTAAACATATCATCCCTGCCCTGCCAATACGCATGGAACTGCTCATCCGAATTCCAACTGATAACATAGTCGATCCCATAGCCGGCCCTTGTATCCTCGATCTTGATTCCGTCGGCCGGCTCCTCGTCACCTTCCTTGGCGACTTTCTTGCTGTCAGATCTTTGCATCACAAGATAGCTCTCGCCGCCGGTCGCTCCGTAACTTAGGACCACCTCATCTATCAGGTACTTCCCGTCACCGGATACGTTGATCTCTCTTATCTTACCTGTTGTCGCTTTTTCGCTGCAGCCGGCAAAAAGCATCAAGGCCACCATCGTTGCTGCTATTGTTTTGTTAAAACGTCTCATTAGTGCGCTCCTTTTTCCGCAGTTCATTATATCACCGTTGCCGACCAACAATTTGTAACCTAACGTCACAAAACACAAAAAAGGTCGCTCCGATCCGAAGCGACCCTGCTTGTTAATTGTTTTACTCAGCCGAATATCGTTCTGAACCACTCACCGATATTCTTGCCGAACTTGAAGAAGATAAGGATACCCACTGCGATAAATGCAATGATCATAAGATAGGTAACCATCTTCCTTCCCGTGATTACGACACCGGAACCGCTAGCTTTCATTTCTTCCTCCTCCTAAAACCTTACTGTTCGGAAACCTCACGCTTGATCGCAAGTCGTATGACCGCGAAAAGTATTCCGCCGAGCCACAAGATCACGCCGATCCTCTCGCCGGTGACCGTCGCATCGAGGTCATTGATCGCAAAGATCGATCCGCAGATCTTGAGTACGATAATGCTTGCCGTGATCGCCACTACGAGCGTGACCGCGGATAAGACCATGTACTTTGACGCTAATTGTCCCGTGATGACCGTTTCCTTCTCACCATTCATAATATCTTCCTCCAAATAACCAAACGTAGTTTTCTCACAACTATCAGTTGAATATAAAATATTATAGTGAGGTACGGGTGTCAAGCGCAGTCCCACTTATAAGACATCCCAAGCCTCCTGCTGCAGGCTCAAGATGTCGATAAGAAGGTTACTTGGATATTGGGGGGGCTTGTTCCTCCAATGTTTAAACGACCGATTATAAGGGTAAACAGTACATCACAACCACAGGGATCGATTCATTACGAGAAATAATGATCAGCAGGCGATCGTTATGTGTTCCAAGGTCGATTTTATGATAGTAACCACCCTAAAGTCAAGAATTTTATTAAGAAAATGTTAACAAATTTCCATATTAGTTAACGAGCGTTCACCCCTGGGGCAAAGGCGCTATCTTGCCTGTATTTCAGCGGTTTATAGCACTGTAAATCCCCTGCGCATTATCCATAAAATTGAACCCAATTGAATTCTTGATAAGTTACCTAATGTTAATTAATCAGAAAAAACGATGACACATCATTAAATTACGAATATAGTATAATCTGTTAAAGGGATGGGAATTGTGTTTTATGTTATCGGTGCTGTATAAGAAACAGCAATGTTTTACAATGCTATAACATAGAAAAGAGAAAAGAGAAAAAATGTTGACAGCTGCTAATAAGCAAAAGAAAAAAGTTGAGATCATGGAGAAGTGCTTTGCACGTTTCTGTGAGACGGGATTGAGAGACACCGGTATAAAGGATCTCGCTAAGGCCTGTGATATGACGGCCCCTAACTTCTACTCATATTTTAACAATCTGGACCAGTTGATCGTCGAATGTACAGATCATTGCATCAAGAAGATCGAGGACGAGTTCTACGAGAATGCGCCGAAGTCCAAGGAAGAGATCTTCCCTTATATCGAGAAGATGATAGACCCTGACAACAACTCACACGCCAAGGAATACCGCTTCATGCATCAGGTATATACTTCACCTAAGTTCCTTGAGTACGGCAAGAAATATAAGAGCGAACAGTTCGCACGTTTCCGTCAGAAAGCCGAAGCGTTGGCACCTGTGCTCAACGTATCCTGGTATCTGATACTCAGCTGGATAATCTGTTTTGAAGAGACTATGGTCGAGTACGCCCTTTTCGAAAACTCGACAAGGCTCGTAACTCAGAAGGAACTGCTCAAGAATATGGCAGCAAGTATGCTCGCCAATAACGAGACATACTCTCTTAACGCTAATCTGTCGAATTTCGATCAGTAATATTTTCTGTTAGCCAAAATAGAATCCAGAAGACGGTTTGCGGCTTCATCCTTGCTCATTATCGGAAGTTCTGTCTGAGAATCCTTTGTGATCAATGTAAGGATATTTGTATCCGTACCGAATCCCGCGCCCTCGACCTTTACGTTGTTGGCTGCGATCATATCGAGATTCTTCTTGGCAAGTTTTGCCTTGCTGTTCTCGATCATATTCTCGGTCTCCATGGAGAATCCGCACAGGAACTG
>CADCPU010000301.1 GCA_902803365.1 Oscillospiraceae bacterium | reverse complement strand
ACAAGGATCTACCGTGATTCATTCCAATATGACGGTGAGTTCCTCGAGTGCGGAAGTCCCAGAAACGACCTGTTCTTCGGTGATAATTCCGATATCAAGGAGAGCGTCTGCAAGCATTTCAACATCGAGGGCAAGAAGATCGCTCTTTATGCTCCTACTTACAGGAACAGCCTTCTTACGGAGTGTTATAACGTTGATTTTGAGAGACTCATCAATACTCTCCACGAGAAATTCGGCGGTGAGTGGGTCGTTCTCGTAAGACTTCACCTCATCAACTATTCGTCTTCGGACAGTTTTGTAAAATATAACGACAGGATCATCAATGCGAGCAAGTATGACGTAATGCAGGATCTTCTGGTATCTGCCGATATCCTGTTGTCGGATTACTCCAGCTGCATGTTCGACTTTGTTACGAAGAGAGCTCCGTGCTTTATCTACGCTACGGACTCCGAGCAGTATAACACCAACAGAGGATGTTATTTTGATCTTGATGAACTGCCGTTCCCTGTTGCTAAGGATAATGATGAGCTGCAGGATGTCATCAGAAATTTTGATGACGCAGTCTATCAGGAAAAGCTCGACAAACTGTTTGACAGAGTCGGTCTTTGCGAGACCGGTAAGGCGAGCGAGACGATCGCTGATATTGTATTGGACTACATACGGGGTGCTTAATGTATTTTCTGAATAATTACTTTGCAAGAAGCGGGATCAGAGGGATCAGGCGCCGCCATTATGAGAAGAAGGACAAGGCCCTGATCGAAGCAAACAAGGATGCGAGGATCCTTGTGATACTCCATCTCTTCTATCCTCAGAGCTGGAAGGAGATCCGTGAATATCTGATGAACCTGGGTCCTTATAACTGGGATCTTTGCATCACATTTCCGCCTTTTGTCAAAGACAAGCTCGATTATGACGACATAAAGTCGCTCAATCCGAATACGGTATTTTTCGAGACCGAGAATGCCGGATATGATATAGGACCGTTCCTTAAGGCGCTTAAGAAGGTCGATCTGTCCAAGTATGACATCGTCATCAAGGCTCAGTCCAAGGGCGTCCGCCGCAAGAAGATCTTTATCTACGGTGAACTCTTCATCGGTCGCGGTTGGTTCCTCAACCTTTTCGAAGGTATCTTGGGCGCTTCGATCGTCCATAAGGAGATCGATGCTCTTATGCACGGCGGCAAGTACGCTGTATCCGGCGCCAAGAATCTTTACGTAAACGATCCCCTCCACAAGGAGAATATGACGGTCAGAAGACTTGAGGCAATGGGCCGCCCGATCAAGCCGGGATACCGCTTCTTCGCCGGAACCTGCTTTGCATCCACCACTGCGGGCATGGAACTTATCCGCGATCTTGATTACACTGACGAGGAATTTGCCATGATCCCGAGCTCGAGAGGTCTCTCACTCGGACATCTTATGGAGAGATATCTGATATATCCTGCGCTCGAAAAAGGTGCCAAGGTGTGCCTGAATGATGTCTGCAAGGTGAGAAGGTTCTTCAAAAAGCCTATGGTTGCAGTGTTTAAGCACTATTCATCAGTCAGGCTCTTTGATCTGCCGTATGTCTATGACGACGAGTACTTTTTCTGGAAACTTGACAACAAGAATGTTAAATACAAGGTCAAGAAGCTTCGCCTGGGCGACCTTCGCTACAAGCTCGATCCGCAGACTGATGCCATCAAGCTTGAGCAGTGTGTTCCGTACAGGTACATGACAGGCGACAAGGAATGCTACAAGGAATATCAGCGTATCCATGAAGAGAAGGGCTTTGCGGCGATGACCACTGAGCGCTTCGACAAGCTCATCGAGTCCATGGATAAGGGCGGATATGATCCCAAGAGCATCATAATGGTCAACTACTATAACGTCATCAAGGACGGACAGCACAGGGCTTGCTACCTGGCTTCCAAGTTCGGACTCGACCACGAAGTCGATGTTCTTGAAGTCGATGTATTGACCAAGGCTACGCTCATAAGGCAGTTCATTCCGAAGGGAATACTCATGAAGCGATTCAACAAACAGAATCATCTTGAGTGATTGGAGACAGATATGATCAAATTCAGTATTTTGGTACTGCTCTATAAATCAGACATGAAGAGTATCCTTCTTACCCTGAAGTCCATTGCGCTTCAGGATCTCAAGGATTATGAGATCGTCGTATCGGACGACGGTACTCACTGTATGGATATACCGAAGATCGAAGCGTTCATGAATGAATACGGGATCACGGACTATAAGCTCCTGGATAATGAAGTGAACCGCGGTACGGTCTGCCACATAAGTGAAGCACTCAAGTCCTGTTCGGGCAAGTACATAAAGCCTATCGGTGCGGGAGACCTTCTTTACGACAAGGGTGTCCTTACCGATATCTGGAACTTTATGGAGGACGGAAACAAGGAGTTTGCGTTCGGAAGGCTTCAGAGCTTTTATTTTGAAGACGGCAAGATCGTTTTCAATAATTCGTGCAATCCGCCGATGAACAAGGTCCCATACTTAAAGGACGACGGCGATAAGATCTACAGGAGCGTGCTCTTTCACAGGGACTTCGTAAGCGGAGCTTCGCTCTT
>CADCPU010000300.1 GCA_902803365.1 Oscillospiraceae bacterium | reverse complement strand
GTAAACATAATCATAATCGATATTATTATCAACAGAATCCAATGTAAACATCGGGTCAATGGTAATAGTTACGTCATGTTTTTCATTGCATAAATGCATTGTATTCTCCCACAAAGCCTTTCGTAGATAGTACTGTTTATTTATCTTACTGACAATCCAATTATACCATTACAAAAATACCGCCCGACCCTTGCAGATCAAGCGGTATCTGTCAATTTTTGGTGGAGGCGAGGAGAATCGAACTCCTGTCCGAAACCATATCCTTCAAGGCATCTCCGGGTGCAGTCATTGTATGGATTTATTCCCTTCCTCATTTCGCCCAATGACAGGCAATGATTCCGGTAACTTGATAAATACAACAAGGGCTCAAAGCTTTGCCCTTGAGGTGGTCCCGTTTAACCTCCGACAGGTAAGGTCTGCAAGTGGCGTCCATTATCCGTACGCAGATATACGAACCGGACGGTAGCTTAAATTATGCTGCTACGAGCTCTGTCTTGTTTGCAATTACTTGCGCTCTCGTTTTTTAAGGAGGCCAACGAGAATCCTCCACCCGCTTCCCTGATCTCAACGACCCCGTCGAAACCGGTACGCCCCCATGTGCGTATTACGAGCTCCCGTTAAGTTTAGATATTATAGTGTTTTTTCGATAGTTACGCAAGATATAAAAAGATCCCGCCGCTAAGGACGGGATCTGTCATGATCTAAATATATCAGACCTCTTCTTCGTCAAAACCGAGATCCTTTGTTACATCGTAAGCCTCAAACTCCTGAGGAACTTCATCCTCGGCAGGCGCCTCCTCCGAAGCGACCTTATATGGATTTGCAACCTGCTCATATCCGCAATAGATACACTTGATACCAAAGATCTCTGCTTCCTGAAGAAGTCTTCCGCACTTAGGGCAAGCAACTGCATCCTTCTTGGCCGTAAACTTCGCGAGCATTGTCTCTTTTGCTTCCTGAAGAGCTGTATCGTATTCGTCATCTGTGAAGCCCTTCTTCTTAAGCATGATCCAAAGACCATAGTTAAGGACCTCCAGTGTCTCAACTCTCTTCTTGAGCATTCCTACTTCTACAGAAACATTAAGAGCATTTTCAAGACGCTCAATGTCGGAATCTTTCTTAAAGTACTTCTTCTTGGATTCTTCATCAGCCTCATCTGCAACAGGCTCGGCTTTTTCCTCATTCTTCACGTAGTTCTCGAGAAAATCTCTGAGATCGTCATCGTACTTCTCACTCATAACGTCGCTCTCCTTGAGTTAAAATAATGTTTACATTTTATCACACATTCAAAAAACAACAAATATTATTTATAAGAGTCGTTTTACTCAGCTGCTTCTCCCGGCTTGAGTTCAAAAGCGAATTGAGCCATAGCTGCGCATGCATTTACCTGCAATTCTTCATTAATAATGGCAGCCTCATCATCACTGTTGGACAAAAGTCCGAGTGAGATCTGGAACGAAGGGATCGTATTGGCATAGTTAAGTCCGGTATAAACATCCGTTGCCGTTACTCCCATAAACGGAAGGCCGAATGCTTCTGCGACCTTATTTCCGAGGCTCTCACCCCATGCATTATTGGAAGCAGTATAGTTGCCTGAATCCGGAACAAATACCTTAACACCGCTCTGGAGACTGTCGTTAGCAGAATCTGCATGGATCCTCAAGAAGAGATCAGCATTATTATTTACAGCCAACTCAGCGCGCTCTTGGTTAGATACATCGACCTCATTTTCCTCACGTGTCATAAGGACCGTTGCTCCGCACTGTTCAAGATAGTCTCTGAGCTTCAATGAGTAATACAACGTTAGTTCATACTCGCATATACCTGTAACAGTACCTACTGAACCGGAAGTAGCTCTCGGCTTCTCTGCAGATGAGCTGCTCGATACACTCTCGTTACCTTCTGATGTAAACGCCTGGTGACCAGGATCAATAACGATGACCATACCTGTCAGGTCAGGAGCGTCCTCTGCGAGAGGGACCTTGGTAGGCTCCGGTGTAGGTGACGGAGTTGTCTCTTCAGGTACAGTAGTCTCAACAGTTGTTTCAGCTGTCGTCTCAGAAGTTACTGCGGTAGTCTCAGACGTTGATGCTATCTGTTCCTGCGCACTGTTGACCTTCTTATCGAGGAATATCTTAAGACCGAAGCAGAGGGCTACAAAAGCGACAAGGATCGTAATTACTACTACGATATCTCGGCCTGATGTCTTAACGCGAACATCATCCTTTTCGATGTTGTCTGCGCTTATGAAATCATTCTCGCTGATAGGTGCCTCATGCTGCTTTTTGACAGGAGCCTTCTTGTTATCCTGCTTCGGTATCGGCTGCGGATTGCCCTTGGGTTTTTGAGCTTTTGGTTGTTGCTGAGGAACCTGCTGAGGCTTAGGCTGCGGCTTAGCTTGAGGCTTGGATGCCGGCTGTGGCTGAGCCTTGGGCTGAGGTTTTGCCTGTGGTGCCTGCTGCTTGGGTTGCTGCTTTGGCTGCTGAGGTCTTGCCTGCTGTGCAACCGGCTTCTTGCCGCCTGCTGCCTGAAGCTTGCGCTCCTCATATGTCTTCAGGATCTGAACGAGAGCTTTCTCTCTGCTCTTCGGATCCATCTTCTTAAGAGCAGCGAACATCTCGTTACGCTTCTCTTCTGATAATGTCGACAAGAATTCCTTAAAACGGTTCTCAAAATCTTTGTTTTCCATATATGTACCTTCAAAAAAAATATACCTTAACTATTTTACCATAGCTAAAGTATATTAAAGTCAAATTTGAGGTAATCCGTGACTATTTTATGCTCTCAAGAATATATAGTCTTCACACTTGTCAGCAAGATCTTCATAATCATCGAAAATACGCTGTGTAAGATCGTAGATCTCCTTCCACTTGATGATCTCGATAGGATCCTTCTCGTTAACGAATAAAGTCTTAATACAAGCACAGATCGTCCTTACAGTCTCATCCTGAAGATGATTGATCTCGATCAATGCTCTGTGTGTATCAAGAAGTGCTTCATCACTGCCGACAGTAGCCAACATATCAGAAACAAAACGAGCTGCCGTCTCAACAGATATAAGGACAGGAATGATCTCTTCGCGCAAAGAAGTAATATTGTACGAATTAAATGCACGTGTCAGATCTTCAAAGGAATCAGTACATGCCTCTGCAAGAAGAAGGATCTCCCACAGATCACGGCCATCGGCATCCAGTTCGGTAATGTCATTTTTCAAAGCCATCTTAACTTGGTGAAGAATACCGTCGGCATCGGATTCAAGGAACGATATCCTCTTACATATATTGTCTATATCCTGAACATAATCAATGAGTTCCGCAAGAACGGAAGCTTCTCGAACGATGATATCGCCGAGCAAAGAAAGTTTCTCCAAAAACAGATTGCGTTCGATAATCTCCATAGTATGACCGCCTAAACTGAAATTTCCTTTATTATTATAACTTATCAAACGGCTTTAAAAACTGCTTTTGGCAAATCTTCACGGAAAATTCAATAAGGACAAAAAAAGACCGTCTCTTGCGAACAATGTCATTAAGTTAAGACAGTAATCCCGAAGATCCTCATACCGCAAAGGTATGGGGGTCTTTTTTTGAGGATTTTTTACTAAAGGGTTGACATGCACACCCAAGTGTGCGGCCTCTTTGAATCCTTATATGGAAGATTCAAAGAGGCCCTTGGAATTAGGAATAACTGATTCCAAGGAGGTACTACAT
>CADCPU010000299.1 GCA_902803365.1 Oscillospiraceae bacterium | reverse complement strand
TTTTTGGGCACAAAAAGATACGGCACGTGTTTTTTATGCTCAATAATACTATCAGAAAGCTTGGAAACAGGCAAGAACTTTTTTATTAATCTTTATTAACGATGTTCTTGACCCAATTATACTTCTTAAAATACTTATATACGACAGGTATCTTTACCATCTCATCCAAGTATAGGAAGAAGCAGACCCAGATAACAGGGATCTTGACCACGAATGCAAGCAGCGCACCGATCGGCACGATGAACGCCCACATAGTCACTGTATCGCATATCATTCCGAACTTCGTATCACCGCCTGCCGCGAGGATACCGGATATAACGACCGAATTGATAGACCTTCCGAGAATGTAATATGTGCACATCAGGAGCATCCACATCAGATAGAACTTCGCATCAGGCGTTATCTTGACGATCTTAAGGATCAGCGGCGTCGAAGCTGCCGTAAGGACTCCGAGTATCACTCCGCTTATGACAGCAAACTTAAACAGTTTGTCTCCATACAGCTTGGCAGTATCAAGCCTGCCTGCTCCGAGCTCATTACCGACTACGATCGCACCGCCTGCCGCCAGAGCAAAGCAGAAACAGGATACGAGGTCCTTTACAACTGCCGCTATTGAATTGGCTGCTACAACATCACCACCCAGATGACCGATTATTACGGATATCATCGTAAAGCCGATACCCCACGAGATATTATTAAACAGAAGCGGTCCGGAATACTTGCTGAAATCTCTGCGCATCTCCATATCGGTCTTGAAGATATCCGATATGCGGATACGGATCTTCCCTTTTTTTATGAGGATGATCACGGCACCGACAACACCCATACCTGAAGATATTGTTGTAGCAAGAGCCGCCCCCGACGCCCCCATTGCAGGAGCTCCGAACAGTCCGTAGATAAATACGGCATTGAGTCCGACATTCGAAAGCACCATAAATATGCTTATGACCGTACATTGTTTAACAAGTTCGATATTCTTACCGACAACTTCGAGCACCTGAGCAAGACCCGTGAAGATATATGCAAACGCAACCATCCTCAGGTACTTCACACCAAATCCGACTATAGCGGGTTCGTTCGTAAATACGCGCATAACGCCCTCGGGGATGAACAGAGCCATTCCCCAAAACACGATCAGTATCGGTATCGACAGTCGCAACGCATACCCCGTCATCTTCTCGAACGACCTGATATCACCCTTACCCCAATACTGCGCGACAAACATACTCATTCCGCTTACGATCGCGAAAATGAATATATTAAGTACAAACATAGCCTGAGATGCCAGCGATACCGCTGACATCTGATCCTGATCGAGATTAACGAGCATCATCGCATCCGAGACCGGTACGAGCGCAAACATGAAGTTTTGAATTGTAATGGGCAAGATTATCTTAAATATCTTGCTCATGAAGTTGTCTTTTTTATCCATAAAAAACCATATCAATATGGTAAGATTCTTGCCTCCACACACTTATCCGTGAATTCCGGGCTTCGTGTGAATCCGAAGACAACATCCGAACGCGGTGTTCCTCCTGAGAGGACTCCGAGCCAATACGTTGCTCCGTCAGCGTCAGGTTCACGGTTCATAAAAGTAGCATACAGGCGATTTAAGAACTCATCATCTGAAAGCCCGTAAGAATTCATCTCATCACTCAGGAAGAAGAATGCACCTACAGACTCACCTGTCACCTCGAAATCAGCCAAAGCAGAAGCCCAGTACTGACGTCCCTCCTCATCGTATGAACGACCGAGAGCCGTGGTATACATACGTTCAACAAATGCATAAGTCAGCTCCGTAGGCGGAATGGAACTTGTAGGCTTCAGATCACCGCCTGAGCGGATACCATAAGAAGCACAAGTATCAGCCCACTCCTGTGAATATACAAATCCCTGAGCTACCGTAAAGCGATCCTGATTGCCGGTCTTAAGCTCTGAGGTCCAGAAATTGAATCCTTCTTCCTCAGGATCTCGTCCGAAGAAAGTCTTATAGAGGATCGTAACAAACTGATCATCCGTTGTATTGCGTGCTTCGAATTCAGGAGTAAACAGGAAATCCATTGCAACCTGAGCACCTGTTCTTCTGAAGTTATAGAGCTCGTCAGACCAGAATGCAGCACCTTCTTCCTCAGGTTCACGGTCAAGAACATAGATATAGATCCTCTTAACGAATTCCATAATATTCTTGTTTGCATCCGAGGATACAGCCGGTTTTGAGGTCGGCTTTGCAGGCTTATCTTTGGAAGTAGGAGCAGGCGCAGTTGTAGCTGTAGGAACAGCCGGTGCCTTAATGAATGTCGCTTTAAGAGTTCTGTTATTCGTTATATCGAAAACATACTCAGCATCAGTTGAGATGATCTTTCCTCCTTCAGACCAGGAAGAAAAGACGTATCCTTTTTCAGGAACTGCCTTCAAAGTTACCTTGTCACCATAATGGTACTTTCCGGCTCCGGTCACCTTACCGTTTTCGGCACTGCACTTAACATCAAGGTCAGTTATGAGCTGTATATCAGAAAGATACAGACGGATCAATCCTGTTTCATTTTTGTATTCAACAGTCTGGCCTTCCTTGCCATACATTTTTTCCGTGCTTTCAACACGTTCTGCATTTAGAAACAGATCCATCAATATCGGGCACCTGCTTATATTTATCGTTTTCGTGCCCTTATACCAATCATAATATAATCCGACATTGATCGTATTTAAGTTCTTCTGCTCACCAAGATCAAGATATTCAACAGAAGTATTTCCGGAAGCAAATATTTCAAGACTGTTATCCGAAATGATCAATTTATCGATAAAGCTGTTAAATATTGCAATATAATGCGTATTTATCTTAGACAGATCCAATACTTTGTAATCAATACTGTTTGTTTGAAAGTAATCCAAATGAGGAAACAACTCTATTCCGGTAAGATCCAAAGGATCTGAACTGATACCGTACAGATCTATTATGTCTGTATTTAACAATTCATAATCACTGAGCTTACCATCACCGTTACGATCACTTTTCTCAGACACATATTTTCGGAAATCTTCGTCAGGGAAATACTTCGCGAGATCATAGCTCTTAACTGAACTGTCACTCTTCAAAGTTATGCCTTCACTAATTATGAGCTCGCCGCGGTAATCAGTCTCGTTTTTGTAACTGATGACTTTTTCCTCGATATCATCCCATTTCTTTGTTGTCTTTACACCGGGATTATCAATGATAAAAGAGGAAAGCATTTTACTTGAAGAAATATCCACGACACTGAGCGGAAGGATCAGCTCAAGTTTACTCAGTTCCGTATTCTTACTCAGATCAAGCTTGGTAATACCGCAATGGATGAGTCTCAGTTCATTAAGTTTGGTCTGTAAAGACAGATCCACTTGCTTCGGCTCATCACAATTATGTATCTGCAATCTTATAAGATCTCCGTTCTTAGGAAGGGTCAACTTAGTCAAACCTTGAACATCATTTATACCAAAAAAACTGATTTTTACATCAGAGAAATCCAAAGGAACTGTCTTTAAATGATATAAATCAAAATACATGATTTCCGTTCCCGGCTGAAGCACAAGACACGTGATATTTCCTTTATCAAAATACAGCGCATGATATTTATTCTTCTTATTTTCGATAAAAGAATTAAACTTCTCGCACTCTTTGATACTGAGGAGATCCATATTATCACGATCGTTTACCACCATAGTCAGATTGGGACACTCTTTGATAGTAATCCAATTCAATTTCGGGCAATAATCGGACGGTATAATATACTGAGTGATACTGCTTTCACTAATGTTCATCCTCTCCAGATTCGGAAAGAACCTTATCGCGGACGTGTCAACAACACCTTTAAGATCTAACGAAGTCACTCCTGCCAATTCAGCCTCGCTGAGATAACCGTTCTTATCTGCATCGACATTCATACTGTTAACAACATTATAAAATTGAGCATCCGGAAAGTTGGCAGATGTGAATTCTACGCCATTTCCCTCCGCATAAACGTCAGCAGTCATAATGCTTCCGGCAATAATGACAGAAGCCATAAAGATCGGAATACTTGATAATACTTTTCGCACAACATGATCCTCCAATTGAGTTTTTATCATTCAGATTTTATTCTAATGATCGTGATTTGTCACCTACTTATGTAGAATGGCTATAAAATGAGGATAGTTTGTTATAATAAAAACAATGTGTTTTATATAGAAAAGAGGCCAAAAGATGAAACTCAATGAACAACATATTGATTTTATGTCATCCATCATATCCATCAGAAGCGTAGGAAGCGAGCCTGCACCCGGAGCGCCATACGGACTCAAGAATCGTGAAGTCCTCACAAAGTTTCTGGATCACGCAAAGGAAACTGGCTTTCAGACAAATGTCTTCAACGACAAAGTCGGCTATATCGACTACGGCAGCGGAGACAAGACTGTCGCTGTCGTATGTCACCTTGACGTTGTTCCCGAAGGCGACGGCTGGGAGACAGACCCGTTCAAGCTTACGCTCAAAGACGACTGCTTTTACGGCCGTGGCATCGTAGACGACAAGGGTCCTGCACTTGCTACATTTTTCGCTCTCTGCAACATCAAGTCCCGCGGACTCGACCTCGGTTGCCGCGTACGCCTGATCCTCGGAACTGACGAAGAGCGCACATGCGACTGTATGCACGAATACGTAACAAACCCTGATACGATAATCCCGACATGCGGATTTACTCCGGATGCGGAGTTCCCTGCTATCTTCGCCGAGAAAGGCATAATGCAGGCAACATTCTCTGTTGCCAAGGGTGTATCAAGTGTTTCAGTCAGCGGCGGCAGCGCAGCCAATATGGTACCTGCCCTCTGTTCCGGTACTGTTAACGGTCAGTCCTATACTTCAGTCGGAAAACCGGCTCACGCATCCAAACCGGAACTCGGAATCAACGCGATCACGACTTTCGTATCCGAACACTATGTCGCCTGTGAAGTATTCGATTTCATCAAATACTATTTCTGTGAAGACCGTGTAAAAGAACTTACATCATGTGACCTGACAGATATCTCGGGCGCACTGACATCAAATGTCGGAATCATCTCGGTTGACGAGTCAGCGCAGTCAGTAACAGTCGACTTCCGCTACCCTGCAACCTTCCCGAGCGACAAGCTCATCGCTTCGCTCAATGCTGCAGCATCACGCTTCGGACTCACATGCGACTGCGAGAAGCACCACATGAAGCCTATCGTCTTCCCTCAAGACTCAGCTCTCATAACCGCAGTTATGGAAAGTTGGAACAAGAACCGTTCCCGCTTCACAGGCTATAAACCTGAGCACGATGCTTTTGATTCCGCTATCGCCATCGGTGGCGGAACGTATGCGCGCCACGTGCCAAACATCGTTGCATTCGGACCACAGACTCCTTGGAACGAAGATCAGTGCCATCAGGCTAATGAGCATATGAGCGTCAACGACTTCGAAGTCCTGGTCGACGTCATCGAAGAATCGATCATCAAGCTTGCTGAAGGCTGATGATCCCGAATTAAAAAATAAAGCGCCCAATCGGGCGCTTTTTTGTTACTTAAGAAGTTTCCGTGCCTTGCCGCACCACTTAAGATAAGCTTCATATGTATCGATACCGAACGTAACAGTGAGATAGTAATTAAGGTGATCACCTTCATCCATCACCTTCTCGAGGTTATCCTTGTACACCTTAAGAATCTCCAGATCTTCCCTTATCTTCTTTTCGAAAACATCGATATTCCTAAGCGTAACTTCCCTGCCTTCGATACCGCCAAAGTACAACTTGAGCATCGTCTCATACTTAAGGTCATTACACGCCTGCTCATCACGAAGCCAATCACACAGGACCTTACGGCCGCTATCTGTTATCTGATAGAAGATCTTCTCTCTGGCGCCGCTGTTATCAGCCTTGCGCTTTTGAACAAGACCGTCCTGCTCCATTGCATTAAGAGAAGGATAGATACTGCCAAAGCTTCCCTTCCAAAAGTAACTGATAGCACCATCTATACGCTTTTTAATGTCATAACCGGTCAATTCCTCATGAGCCAGCAATCCGAGGATCACGAAATCTATCTTTCTGTCTTTGGCCATTTACTTTCTCCATTTCAATCCGTACTTCAGAACATCCTTAGGGCATTCGTCTATACATGCACCGCACTCAATACATTCGCTGCACTTGGCACACTTGCCTTCAGCTACCATCGTCTTGACATCAAGTCCCATCGGGCACGCTTTATTACATCTGCCGCAGGAGATGCACTTCTCCTTGTCTGCTTCAACATGAAGCTGCGGGATATGAAGCCACCTGCCGACCGTACTTCCAATCACCATAAACGGAGCCATCCAACAGATGTAATGACATTGCGCTCTCTTGCCGTGAACAAGCGCAGGAAATACGATCAAAAACATTACACCATAGTATATCACGTAGCAATATATGTTTGAGACCGATATACCGTGATCAGTCTGAAAGAACGGGTTGATCGTCACGTCATTTTTACCGAGAATAAAAGTTATCGTGACACCTGCTATCCAAAGCACCCAGATCACATATTTGATCATATCGCGCTTGCCCTGCTTGGCAGGCTTGTCATTTATCCTCTGTGCACATTCCTGTATACCGCCCGCAGGACAAAAGTAACCGCACCACACTCTGCCCAAGAACATCGACAGGACTAGCATGCTGACAAATACTATAAAGCTGCCGTTAATGATATGCTGCTTAGCTCCCTCAATTATAAGGTACGGCGAAAAGTACCATATCGTAATCGGGAAAAGCAACATAGAGATGAATTGGATCGTTCTGCGTGTTTTTTGTCTCATTATTCTACCTCGCTATGTATCATTTTAATATATCATTTTGATATATTATATGTCCAGTGAGATATGTTGTCAACATGGCTTTTTATTTGCTTCTGACTACCGACTCACCCTTAGGGTGAGCGGAAAGTTGCAGACATATAAAAAACCCCGACCAAGATGGCCGGAGCTTTACAATAAAAACTAAATAAATAATATCAGCGAAGTCTTCTGATCGACACAACATCCTTAAGTTCAGAGAAGTTACTCGTGATAACACCTGTTGTAGATGTAGACGCATGAACAACTCTGCCGTCGCCGATATAAACGCTGACGTGATCGATATAGCCGTCACCGTTGTGATCGTTACAGACTACATCACCTGCGATCATCTCTTCAGCTGATACTGCATAACCCATCTGGTAGATGGAATCAGCACTGTGCGGAAGTGAGATACCGTAGTAATTAGCATATACATAAGATACAAATCCGGAGCAGTCAAAACCGGTGGAAGGACTTGATCCGCAATATACATAAGAACATCCGACATACTGCAGACAATATGAAGCGAAGTCATTTACAACCGGTGCAGACTCCTGCGAAGATGTCTCAGGTACTGCCGGCGGAGTATCCGTAGTAAGAGAAGCCTTAACGTAATTACCCTTGGCTGTCTTATACCAACCCGTATCCGTCTGTGCGATAACTGTGATCTCGGAACCGTCATTAAGAACTCTTACAAGATCCGCATCTGTGCTTGGTGCGCTCCTTAAGTTAACCGCACCTACCGCATAAGAAGTCTTATAAAGCTCAGTTTCAGTATAAGAAGGAGTATAAGATACAGCCTCTGTCTGCTGTGTTGTCGTTTCCGGCACTGCTTCAGCAACATTATTCTCAGGAAGTTTAGCATTGACTGAAGACTTCTGAACTTCAGGAGTAGGAGTCGGCATACGCTCCGGAACAGGTGTAGGAACGATCTCCACATCAGACAAAAGGATGCTCAAAACATAACCTGCCGTACCGTCATCCAACTTGATCTTTGACCAAGAATTACCGTAGGAAATTCTGATAACAGAATTTCCATAACCTATCTCACCGACTTTCTCGGCTTCTGCATTAGGATGCTCTCTTACATTGAGCGTATCACATGCTACCCAAAGTCTGGTACCGTCTGCCTTAAACTCGGACTCATCGAGCAATTCCTCTTCTATACCGTTAGCATCGGCCTTAGCCGTAATTGTAAAAGTACCTTTCTCGATATTATTCGATAATTTTTTATGAGAGGAATATGATTCTCTGCTGATTCCGGCTGCATTGACCTTCTGATGATCACTACCGGCCGCACGCGTAATGGCCGATACAGGAACATTGCCGATCTGGAGTGTCACGTCGTTTGATGATCCGACATCAACAATACCAAAATAATTAAAAGTCAGAGCTCCGACAAGAACTCCGCTCATCACTTTTCCGATGTTACTGAGTGTTTTATCGGAAACCGTGAATACATAGTTGTTTTCTGTCTCTGTAAACATGCAACAATTATAACATCGGTTTTTCTCGAAAATGAGCGAAAACTGGGGTTTGTATTGGTATTGTAATAAAAAACGGCAGTTTCATCGCTGAAACTGCCGTATTTTTTGACTATTGTTAAATAATCTTATGCTTCTTCGGAAGCCTCTGCTGCAGGAGCCTCTTCAGAGATTGCATAGATATCTTCATCCTCGGAAACAGGATCGATAGGAGCTACTTCCTTGATGGAGATAGAGATTCTTCTCTGATCCTTCTTAACGTCGATGACCTTAGCCTCAACTTCCATACCAACAGAAAGAGCATCTGAAGGGAGCTGGAGTCTTACGGAAGAGATCTCGGATACGTGGCAGAGAGCATCAAGATTTGGCTCGAGCTCTACGAATGCACCGAAGTTTGTAAGTCTTACGACCTTACCCTTAACGATGGATCCTACCGGGATACGCTCTTCGATATTGTAATAAGGATCATCCTCTTCCTTCTTGTAGCCGAGGGAGATCTTCTTTGTTTCCTTGTTGAAATCCTTAACGAATACATCAACTTCGTCACCGATGCTCAATACATCAGATGGCTTGCTGATCCTGTTCCAGGAAAGTTCTGTGATGTGAACGAGTCCGTCTACACCGCCGATATCAACGAATGCACCGAAAGCAGGAAGGCTTCTTACGATACCCTTGTAGTGCTTACCGATCTCGATATCGTTCCAGAGTGCATCAGCCTTTTCCTTACGCTCGTTTGTAAGGATAGCACGATGGGAACCGGAAATCCTCAAACGATGCTTGCTGTCTGTATCGAGCTTTGTGATAAGTACATCGATCGTCTGACCCTTGTACTGCTCAAGATCGCCTGCATCGCCGTTCTTGATCTGTGTCTTGTGAACATATACATCAATGCCGCCTGCATAAGATCCGATAACACCGTCCTTAACAACGTTTGTGATCTTAAGTGTTACAGGAGTCTTGTTTGCAAATGCATCCTCGATAGCCTTCTTGTGCTTCTCGATATCTACCTGGGACTTAGAAAGGATGATCTCCTTGCCCATATCGGAATTACGGATGCTCTTAACAACTGCAGATACTTCAAGTCTCTCTGCGATAGCCTTCTCGAGATCAAACTCAGGATCGCTATCTACTTCTTTTCTCGGGATCTTACCTTCGGATTTGTCACGAACGTCTACATAAACGTAATCAGCGTCTGCCGAAGTCACTGCTCCCTTCACGATGGCTCCTCGCCTTAGTTGAGGAATACTATCAATATAGTCTCCAAAATTGATATCAGTCTGTTCCTGATTAGTCACTTCGTTCTCGCTCATCTCGTCGACAACCTCCAAAATTATGCTTTGCGGCGTAGAAGCACCTGCTGTAACTCCGACCTTATCGTCTGCCCCTATCAACCCGCTCGCCATAAGCTCACGGACTTGAGACCGATCGGCAACTAAGTACGTTCTATCGCACTGACTTCGGCAAATATCAAAAAGCTTAGAAGTATTGGAACTTCCGGCTGAACCGATGACCAACATGACGTCGGATTCGGTTGCAAGACCTACTGCTTCTCTCTGTCTGCTTTCCGTCGTAATACATATTGTATCAAAAACATAAGATTTTGCAATTTGATTTTTGACACTTGCACAAATTTTGTTGTATTCGCTTACCGAAAAAGTTGTCTGAGATACGATTACAGCGCTTTCCAAGGGGAAAGGAACATCTTTTAACTCCTCTTCCTTGCTTACTACAAATACGCGGTCAGGAGCCGCTTCACTGCATATTCCGACTACTTCAGGATGTCCCTTGGCGCCTGTCACTATTATATTTTTGCCTGCTTCCGCCTGCTCTCTTACGATCTTGTGGATCTTTTCGACAAACGGGCATGTGCAATCTATGACATTGCATTTTTTAGATGCAAGGATCTCTTTTACGTTCCTCGTAACACCATGTGCTCTCAGGAGGACAGTACTGCCGTCTTCTGCTTCATTAGGATCGTCGATCAGGATAAATCCCTTGCTCAAGAGCTCATTTACCACTATCTCGTTATGAGTGATCTGACCGAGCATGTAAAGTTTCTTATCTTTCTGCTTAACGACATCGTATGCCGTATCGACGGCATTCTTTACACCGAAGCAGAATCCGGATAGTTTGGCCAGCTTTATCTCCATCTTATCCGTTCACTTTCGCCAGCAGTTCTTCTAGCGTTTCCTCGATCGTGATCTTTGAAGTATCGATCTCGATAGCATCATCGACCTTGACGAGCGGAGACGCGCTTCTCGTGGAATCCTGTTCGTCACGCCAGATAATATCCTTCAGGACTTCTTCATAGTTCTGTGAGAAATCCCCGCGCTCGTTAAGCTCCTTGAGCCTTCTTTCTGCTCTTACCTCAGCGGAAGCCGTAAGGAAGAACTTGTACTTGGCATTAGGAAGGACCTTCGAACCGATGTCTCTGCCGTCCAATACGAAGCTTTGGGATTTTGCGATCTCACGCTGCATATCTACCATCTTCGTTCTTACAAAAGGAAGAGAGCTGATATCGGAAGCCGCACGGGATACCTCAGGAGTCCTGATCATGCCCGTTACGTCTTCACCGTCAAGGAACATATGCTGCTCTCCGTCTATGAACTCGATCTTAAGATCGAGCTTATCCATGAGTTCTTTAACCTTGACCTCATCTTTTGGCTGAATATTATTCTTCAAAGCGCAAAGGCCGCATGTCCTGTACATGGCACCGGTATCAAGGTACATGATACCGAGTCTTTTTGATACTCCCTTTGCCAAAGTGCTCTTTCCGGAACCCGAAGGGCCGTCGATAGCTATCTGATAGATCTCCATAGTTTGCTCCTCCCTGATGCTTCAGATCGCCCTGTGACCCAGACCGATCGCAATCTCATTCAGATTTAATAATCCTATACCGAAGTATAAACAAACACTCAAATGATCGCCGTAACGTGCGACCGCTATCTTACCGCCGACGTTAAGACCGATGGCCTTCTGCGATATCTGAGATACTGCTTCTCTTGCAGCACCTGCCACTGCGCCCTCCTCATTATGAGAATCGGATATGACGCCTGACTTCTGGGCCGCGATTATAGTCTTCTCTATTATCTTTGAAACCGAAGATATGAACTCACCGCCAAAATCCACGGCAGCGCATCTGATGTTCTCGGACAAGAACTGCTCTTTAAGGGCATTCTCCTCTTCCCTGGTCTCCGTTAACGCAAGCCTGATAACGGCCGACGAAGTGAATTTGCTGTCCGGAACATTACTCATATGTTTTCCTCCTTGCGGTCTCCCTCGTAGACGCTGTACTGTGACCAGAGTCCTTCGAGAGCCTCAAATGATGACTTGATGTGTTCTTTTCTGTGCATACCGAGCGTTACAAGAAGCGCATTGATAAGCGACAGAGGCGCTGCGAGCGAATCTACGAACGATGCCATACTCGACTTGGCAAAGAGCTTTATATCCGCATGCTCGGTAAGCGCTGTGTCATCTTTATCAGTGATGACGATCGTTTTCGCGCCCTTGGACTTTGCATAAGCCATTGAATTGATCGTTCTCTGTGAATAACGCGGGAACGAGATACCGATCATGACGTCGTCACTCCTGATAGGCAGGATCTGCTCGAAAACCTCGTTCGCACTGTTACTGTGGATATGAACGACTTCATCGAACAGGAGCGTCATATAAAAATGCATGAACGACGAGAGCGGCGAACTGGAACGAAGACCCATAAGGTAGATCTTCCTTGCTCCGAGGATCGTCTTGACCGCTTCCTCGAACGCGTCAGTCGACACATTGTTGAGCGTTGCCTTGAGGTTATCGATATCCGCCTGGATAATGTCTCTTATTGCCGTCGCATCATCCGCGAACCTTTCAGTCGCATCAAGACGCTGGACGGAAGTCAGTTTGCTCTTAAGTTCTTCCTTGAGCGTATTCTGGAAATGCGGATAGCCCTCAAATCCGAGCTCCATCGTAAATCTTACGACGGTCGACTCGCTGACGCCCGTAGCCTCACCGAGCTTGCTGGCCGTCATATAGGCCGCTTTATCGTAATTATCGAGTATATAATTGGCAATGGCCTTGTGGCCCTTACTCATACTGTCTTTCTTATTATTAATCTCATCAAAGATCAAACTCATAACATTAACCCCTCACGTTATTCATCGAAAACGCTCTCACCCAGATCTTCAGCTGACAGACCGTTCTGCTGCGCCTCCAAAAGACCGTCGATACTGAGCTGCCTGTCGTCATTGACGCCCGCAGCATCTTCCAGAGACTTCTCAAGATCTCTGATCGTCTTATAACTCATGAGCTCCATTGAAGGCAGTTCGTCGATCGAATCGATACCGAACTCCAACAGGAACTGCTCAGATGTCTTAAACAACGTCGGTCTTCCCGGAGCATCCAACGTACCTGCTTCTTCTATCCAGCCTCTGTCCAGGAGCCTGGAGATGATAGCATCGCTCGATACACCTCTTACCGCTTCTACCTGTGCTCTTGTAACAGGCTGATTATATGCAATAACGGCAAGCGTCTCATATGATGCCTGAGACAGCGGTGCCTTCATCCTTGGCATGAACATACGCTCCAATACCTTCTTGAGCGAAGGCTTTGTACACATTATATATGCATCGTCGACCTTTCTTATGAGAAGGCCGCCCCACGGATCGCTCTTGTAATCGTTGATAAGCTTATCCATAGTCTGCTCGATGACCGTCTTGTTACAGCCTGTGATCTCGGAGAGCTTTTCAACAGTGATCGATTCGCCGCTTACGAAGAGTATCGCCTGAAGAGCGCCCGGCAACTCCTGGACCATGAGTTCAAAGTCATCGTCATTGTTGCTCTTCTTCGGAGCAGGCATGGATTCACGCTCAAGGAACGAGTCGATCGTCTGCTCGCCCTGTATCTGCTCATTATCTTTTGTCTTATCTTCTCTGCTCATCAAGCCGTCCTCTTCTCCTCCAGAAGTATAACGTCAAACGGTTTCTTCTGGTCCGCACATATCTTATTGCTCCTGAGGAGCTCAAGGATCGCCAGGAAACCTACGATCCTGTCTATCTTCTCTTCCTTGCCGTTAAACAGCTCGTGGAAGAACATCTTACCGCGTTTGGTGATGGTAAGCCATACTGACTTCATCCTCTCTCTTACTGAGAGTTTATCACGTTTAAGGATATGCGTGATCTTGGATGATATATCTGCAAATCTGATCTCATTTCTCTTGCAAACCGTATCGATAGCCTCATTAAAGAGTTCCGCCTCAAACTCCTGCGGCGGCATCTCAAACTCGATATCTAAGGACTTGGCCGTCATCGGAAGCCTGTATCTGCAATCGGCATACTCCTCGTGACGCTCTTTAAGCTCACCTGCGAGGAACTTGGCTCTCTTGTAACGCAAGAGACTGATAACGAGTTCTTCTCTAGGATCATCTTCGACCTGATCTTCATCCATCTTGCGATTCGGCAGGAGCATCCTTGACTTGATATGGACAAGCGTCGCTGCCATTACAAGGAACTCTGATGCGACTTCCATATCGAGCGTCTGCATCTTTTCGAGATGCTCCATATACTGAGCCGTGATCTCGGATATCGGGATATCATAGATATCGATGTCGTTTTTTTCGATCAAGTGAAAGAGCAGGTCGAGAGGTCCCTCGAACTGCCTGATCTTAACATCCGGTTTTTGATGTAAAGTCTCTTCCATCGTAACTCCTTATCCGATTTTGCTCATAAGCATCTCAAGTCCGCTGCCGGCAAGACCGAGAAGGAATCTGAAAGGCATCTCGATGATCGTAAGAAGCCATTCGAAAACAGGTATATTGGCGAAAGAACCGATAATGATCACTACAAAAAGGATCGTAGGTCCGTACATTACAAACTTCTTGTAGAAATTCGAATAACGTGCCTTCACAGGAAGCAACTCGTCGATCAGCTTAAATCCGTCAAGTGGCGGGATCGGCAAGAGGTTAAATGCCAAAAGTCCGAGATTTACCTCGATCAGGAAATAGAAGAAATACTGAATGAGGTAATACCAGATGACCGCAGGCGATACAAAATGGAGCACGACTACACCGAGTACTTCCGCAATCAATGCCAGGATAAAGTTACCTGTCACACCTGCGACGCTGACAAGGATTATCGCTGTCCTCGGCTTGCACTTGGTGATCCTGTTAATATTCCAGACTACCGGACGGCCCCAACCGAATCCCATAAGAATGAGCATTATCAATCCCATAAAATCGATATGAGCCATAGGATTGAGAGTAACTCTGCCCATATTGTAAGGTGTATCATCGCCAAGTTTATATGCAACCGTAGCGTGCATAAACTCATGGAATGAGAATGCCAGCGAGATAACCAGAATATAGACAAGCACCACAAGTAAAGTCTCTTGCGGACTCATACCGCTGTTGATCAGTCGCCATATAAACATTTTTATAAATCCTCTCGTATCTGCCTTTATTATTCGAAAAAACTTGAAGAAGGGCTTATTAGGCACCTTCTTCAGTTAATTCGTTTTTGTTTACTTATTTTAAGCCTTTGTAACGGTAAAGAAAACCTTTTCTCCGTTTACACTCCACTCCTTCTTGTTCTCGCCTGAACCCTGCTTGACTTCAGCAGCAAGAACCTCGGAAGCGATGAAATCCTTCTTTCTCTCGATGATCTCAGCAAGCTTGTCGTTACCCTCGTACTGGAGGATGATCCTGTCAACAACCTCAAGACCTGTCTCCTTACGCTGAGTCTGGATCTTGGAGATCATCTCTCTTACAAAGCCGTCCTCGATGAGGTCATCTGTAAGAACGATATTGAGAGATACCGTAACACCCTTATCTGTCTGTGTGGACAAGCCTTCAGGCTGGATCGTCTCAACGAGGAAGTCTTCCTCGTTCATCTCGAAGTTCTCACCGTCAACAGTGATCGTAACAGGTCCGTTCTTGACCTGAGCAACGATCTCCTTACCGTTAAGGTTAGCGATGACTTCCTTAGCGGCATTGAGCTTAGGACCGAACTTACGTCCGCATGTACGGAGCTGTGGTTTGAGCTTATAGTCAACGAGCTCGCCTGCATCAGCAAGGCACTTGATGGATCTTACGTTGAGCTCTTCACAAACGATCTGACCATACTCTTCGTCAAGCTCCTGCTCTGCTACTACGAAGATCTCGGACAAAGGCTGTCTGTTCTTCATGTTTGCAGCAGCTCTTGCGGCACGGCCGAGTACTACGATGTTCTGTACGAGATCCATCTCTTCCTCGAGGCGCTTGTCGATAAGGTTTTCCTGAACCTCAGGACAGTCGCACATATGGACAGAAAGAGGTGCATTAGCATCTACTGTTCTTACGATATTCTGATAGATGGACTCAGAGATGAACGGTACGAACGGAGCGATGAGGCGTGCAAAGCTCTCGAGAACCGTATAGAGAGTCATAAAAGCATCTACCTTATCCTTCGTCATATCGCCTGCCCAGTAACGCTCACGACCACGTCTTACGTACCAGTTGGAGAGCTCATCCGTGAAATCCTGGATAAGTCTTGCTGATGTCGTGATGTCATAGTTAGCCATCTTCTCATTAACGTTCTTGATGAGCGAGTTGAGTCTGGAAAGTACCCATCTGTCCATAGCGCAGAGATTAGCTGTATCAAGAGTGTACTTTGTAGGATCGAAGTTATCGATATCGGCATACATTACATAGAATGCATATGTATTCCAAAGTGTACCCATGAACTTTCTCTGGCCTTCGTTAACAGCTGCATCAGAGAATCTGTTGGAGAGCCAAGGAGAGTTAGCGCTGTAGAAATACCATCTTGCAGCATCAGCACCCTGGTTATTCAAGATATCCCAAGGGCTAACAACGTTACCCTTGTGCTTACTCATCTTCTGACCGTTCTCATCCTGAACAAGACCCATAACGATACAGTTCTTGAAAGGAGCTCTGCCGAAGAGGACCGTGCTGATAGCGATAAGAGAATAGAACCATCCTCTTGTCTGGTCGAGAGCCTCGGAGATGAAGTCACATGGATAGTGAGACTCGAAGAACTCCTTATTCTCAAATGGATAGTGATACTGAGCAAACGGCATTGCACCGGAGTCGAACCAACAGTCGATAACCTCAGGAACTCTCGTCATCTTGCCGCCGCACTCAGGGCACTTGAGGTGTACATTGTCAACATAAGGCTTATGAAGCTCGATATCATCCGGGCAATCATCGCTCATGCTCTTCAATTCCTCGATGGAACCGATGCAGTGTCTGTGACCGCACTCGCACTCCCATACAGGAAGCGGTGTACCCCAATATCTCTCACGGGAGATACCCCAGTCGATAACGTTCTCAAGGAAGTCACCCATACGACCGTCTCTGATGGTCTCAGGATACCAGTTGACCATTCTGTTGGAAGCAAGGAGCTCTTCCTTCTTTGTGCTCATAGCGATGAACCATGTAGATCTTGCATAGTAGATGAGAGGTGTGTCACATCTCCAGCAGAACGGATAGTCATGCTCATAAGGCATCTTCTTAAGAAGCTTTGCCTCCATGTTGAGCTTCTTGATGATGATCGGATCAGCGTCCTTAACGAAGAGACCCTTGACCTCACCGCAGCACTCAGGCATCGTACCGTCTTCGTTTACGAGCTGGATGAAAGGAAGGTCATTTGTTCTACCTACTCTTGCGTCGTCTTCACCGAAAGCAGGAGCGATATGAACGATACCGGTACCGTCACTCATCGTTACATAGCTGTCGGATACAACGTAATGGCTCTTTTTCTTAGCTGCCTTGAGTTCCTCGTCAGCATATGGGAAGAGAGGCTCATACTCCATACCGCAGAGGTCGTTACCCTTCATTGTCTCAAGTACTTCAACGTTTTCGAAAAGAGTAGCAACGAGCTCGTTAGCCATGTAGTAATAAACAGGCTTAGCCGTTCCGTCGAGGTCTTCGTTGACCTTGATCTTTACATATTCGTCACTAGGGCTTACGCAGAGAGCAACGTTTGATGGAAGTGTCCAAGGCGTAGTTGTCCATGCAGCAAGATATGTATCTTCCTGACCCTTTACCTTGAATCTTACGTATACGGAATTCTCCTTAACGCACTTATATCCCTGAGCAACCTCATGGCTGGAAAGAGCCGTACCGCATCTTGGGCAATACGGAACGATCTTATGACCCTTATAGAGCAAGCCCTTGTCCCAGATGGTCTTCAAAGCCCACCACTCGGACTCGATGTAGTTATTGTCATATGTAACATAAGGATGCTCCATGTCAGCCCAGAAGCCTACGCGGTCAGACATCTGCTCCCACTCGCCCTTGTACTTCCATACGGATTCCTTACACTTCTTGATAAACGGCTCAACACCGTAATCCTCGATCTGAGG
>CADCPU010000298.1 GCA_902803365.1 Oscillospiraceae bacterium | reverse complement strand
GGTCTATATATGTTCAAAACGAGCCTAATTCTTTTGACTTGCCTTTTGAATCTTCCTAAAATATAGATGTGTAAGAAGCCCGCGCCAGGGTGAATTAATAAGAGGTGAATACATATATGGAGATCATAACCTGTATCATTACGATGGTAGGAGGTCTTGCAATATTCCTTTACAGCATGAAGATGCTGAGCAAGGGACTTGAGGCTGCGGCAGGAAGCAAATTACAGTCTTTCCTTGAGAAACTCACTTCAAACAGATTCCTCGGACTTTTTGTCGGTATGGTAATTGCCGCACTCGTTCAGTCTTCGTCGACAACGACTGTAATGGTCGTAGGATTTGTTAATGCAAATCTTTTGAACCTGACTCAGGCCCTCTGGGTAATCATGGGTGCCAACATCGGTACCAATATCACTTCACAGCTCGTTGCTTTTAAGTTTGGTGACGTAGCTCCTATCATTGCGATCATCGGAGTCATGATACTCCTGTTCTCACATAAGAAGAAATACGCTGCGATCGGTGAGATCGTAACAGGTCTCGGCTTTATCTTCATAAGTACCGCCATGATGAGCGGTGCCATGGAACCTCTAAGAACAAATGAGACGTTCATCGATTTTCTTAAGACGTTGGAAAATCCGATCCTCGGTATCCTCGTAGGTTTGCTGTTCGTTGCTCTCATCCAGAGTTCCGCAGCCGGTGTTGCCGTACTCCAGACTTTGGCTTCTTCGGGCGTTATCGATATCAATACGGCGATCTTCATCCTCTACGGTATGCACGTCGGTACATGCGTAACTGCGATCCTCTCAGCTGTCGGTTCAAACAGAGCCGCATTGAGGACTGCTCTTATGCACCTGACATTTAACGTTATCGGTGTTGCTTTGATGTCTGTACTCACATTGACTCTTCCTATCACGGACTGGATGGTCAAGCTCTCACCTGAGCCTATGAGACAGATCGCTAATGCGCACTTGCTCTTTGCTTTGGTAACTACGATCGCACTTCTCCCGTTCGGCAAGCTCATCGTCAAGTTCGTAGAGTTCGCAGTTCCGGACAAGAAGGGCGGACTCGAAGGCCACAAGCTCATGTATCTTTCACCGGCCATTCTCAGGGCTGACAGCTTGAGCGCCGCTTTGATCCCGTCCGTAAGAAACGAGATCGCGAGAATGTATGAGATGGCAAGTAAGAATGTAACGAGAAGCCTTAATGCCGTACTCAATAATTCCGAGGAAGTACAGGCTGATATCGACGAAGCAGAAGAATATATCGATTTCCTTAATAAGGAGATCTCCTTTTATATCTCGCACAGCCTTGCTAAGGTCACATCCGAAGATGATGCTCTTACCTTAAGTGCTCTGTTCAAGATCACGGGTAACATCGAGCGTATGGGTGACCATGCGACAAATATCGCAGGATATGCCAACCTCTTGCAGGATAAAGGCTACAGACTTTCCGATAAGGCATGTGCCGAAGTTCAGCAGATGGTCCAGACGTGCGGTGAGGCAACTCACCTCATGACGAAGGATGGCAATCTCGGTAACCTTCACGTTCAGATGGCTAAGTTCGAGCAGAAGATCGATGATATGACGGCGATCTTCCGTAAAAATCAGATCACACGTATGACGACCGGCGAATGTTCAGGTGAAGCGTGCGTTATCTATTCCGAGATGCTTACTGATTTTGAGCGTCTTGGCGACCACCTTCTTAATATCGCTGAAGCTGCAAGTGACAACGACATCACGTCGTTCATAAGCGCAGGCGTTGTGGGAGGTTGATAAAATGTCACGAGTCAATGTAGTACTTTTCGAGCCCGAGATCCCTCAGAACACGGGCAATATAATGCGAACATGCGTTGCGACCGACTGTAAGCTCCATCTCATCGGTCCTTTGGGATTCGATATCAACAACAAGAAGTTCAGGCGCGCAACGACGAACCACATCACGTGGGCAGAGTATCAGTATTATGAGAGCTTTGCTGAATTCGAAAAGAAGAATGACGGCGCGTACTTCTTTATGACGCGCTACGGCAAGAAACCTCATTCATCTATCGACTTTGCGGGCGTTCCTGCCGATAAAGAGATCTATCTTATATTCGGTAAGGAAAGCACGGGAGTACCTTACGATATCCTGAAGGCACATTTGGATAACTGCTTCAGGATCCCGATGCATGCCGACTGCAGGAGCCTTAATCTGTCCAATGCAGCTGCCATCGCGATCTATGAGTGCATGCGCCAGCTCGACTATCCGAACCTGTCGCTTACTGAAGTGCAGAAGGGTGAGGATTTCCTGGAAAGTTACGACGAAGCGCTCAAGGCTTCGCCGTCTTCGCAGTTCTGATCAGTTTTCTTCGTTTATATCAAATGATGTATGTGTCGTGACCGTTCCGTCAGCGTCTATCTCGACGATGGCGTATCTGGTGTCTTCTTCATGGCAGACGTAGAGGAGATCTTCATCTTTCTCGGCAATGACTGCGATAGGCTCAAGGCCGTTAAGCTGATCTGCGCCGGCGGCATCGAATGTTGCCTTGCGCTCTTCCGTTACCTCGTATGAGTCAACGTTATGGAAGATCTCAGGGTTGTTCTCATTACCTATAAGTACGCTTTCGACGTCATATTTATCTCCGAGTGTATAACTTCCGAAACCTTCAGGGCACAGTACACGGAGTCTGAAGCCGTCATTTCCGTGGTATGAGATGAAGCCCTCGCTTTCCAATACCATATATTCGGTACCCTTGATGGAATCCTTCGTTCCGAGGACGCAGGCTGGGTGGCAGACGGCTTCGTCGTACTTTGAGTAAGCGTTCTCTGCTGCTTTTGTGACCTTTTCAGTTACCGTGAAAGATTCAGGTACCGAATAGGGCTTGTCTTCGGTGGAAGTGCATGCCGTCAATGATGCGCAGAGCAGAATTGTTGCAAGTGCTGTTTTGATAAGATTTGTTTTCTTCATTTCATTTCTCCTTCGGATTTTCGTCCTTATGCCTATAAAGACGCGGTCTTTGATGGAAGGTTGCACAAGACGATTTATCTTGATTTTACGCCTCTATTATAGCAAAATTATTCTGTTGGGCTTTGGCAAGCTTTGCCCATGAGCCCTCGGAAGGAGTGTGGACGAGATAGACCCGACGGTAGTAAAGGAAACTCGCTATGTTTCAATAGTCGTATTGATATTGAGCGTTTTCATGCAGGGCATTTTCCTCATCGCAGGAAAATGGGATATTACTGTCCTCTGGGGAAACCTCTTATCGGCAGCTACCGGCATCCTTAATTTCCTTCTTTTGGGCATTACTGTTACGAAGGCCCTGACCAAAGATGAAAAAGACATGGCTTCTTATATGAAGCTTTCCAAGACATACAGATTTCTTCTGGTACTTGCTATCCTCGGTATCGGCATCTACTTCAAGTGCTTTAACGATATCGCAGTGATCGTACCTGTATTCTTCCCGACTATTGCGATCTATGCCAAGGAGTTCTTAAGGAAGAATAAGAAGAACGGAAGTGCGGAGGGCAGTAAGACCGATGCAGTTTAAGAAACCCGGAAAAGAATTCAAGATAGTCGACTTCCTGCTGCTGTTCCTGACAGCGGTACCGATGCTCGTTGCCATCGCGCTCAAGGTCCTCTTCATACCTGTAAGCAACGATATGGAGATCACGGGTGCACATATCTTCTTTAACGTCAAGATGCCTGTCATGGATATGCCGATAACCGAAGCTCAGATCAATTCCTGGGCGGTCGTGCTCTCGGTATTGTTCCTGTGCCTTTACCTGACTCACGGTATCAGGGCGAAGGTGATAACGAAGAGAACGCTCCTGGCCGAGTGGGCAGTCGAGAAGGTTGAAGGCCTTGTTAAGGAGAACATGGGCGAGTACTTTATGGGATTTGCTCCTTTTGTAGGTGCGATCCTTCTCCTGTCGGCATTCTCGAGCCTTTCAAGTCTTTTGGGCCTCTTTGCCCCTACATCAGACCTTAATATCGCGGGCGGTTGGGCGCTCCTGGTATTTATCCTTATAACGTATTACAAGCTCAAGGCCGGTCCTCTTTACTACCTTAAGGGATTCTTTGAGCCACTGCCTGTCATGCTCCCGATGAACATCATCGGTGAGGTCGCAACTCCTGTTGCCATGACGCTCAGGCATTACGGTAACATCCTGTCGGGTTCCGTTATCTCGATCCTCGTAGCTTCGGCTCTTCAGGGACTTACGTCCATGGTATTGAGCAAGCTTCCGGGCTTCCTGGGAGAATTCCCGTTCTTCCAGATCGGTATTCCGGCAGTTCTGTCCGTTTACTTTGACTTGTTCAGCGGATGTCTGCAGGCGTTCATCTTCGTAATGCTCACGATGATGTATGTAAGCACGGCGTTCCCTGCGGAAGAATATTTTAGAAGAATGAAGAGAAAAGAAAACAATAACTGATTTATGGAGGTAAATCTATTATGGAAATCGCAATCGGAATAATGTTATGCGGATGCGCCCTCGGTGCAGGCATCTCCATCGGCCTCGGTGCTCTCGGCCCTGGTATCGGTGAAGGTCACGCAGTAGCAAAGGCTTGTGAGGCTATCGGAAGACAGCCTGAGAGCAAGAGCGATGTTACAAGTACACTCATCATGGGTTGTGCGCTTGCAGAGACAACAGGTCTTTATGCACTCATCATCGCACTCCTTCTTATCCTCTTGGCACCGGGCAGATTCGTAGACATCCTGGTTAATGCAATGAAATAAGAGGTCAACAAATGCAGTCACTGGATATTATTTCGGTTAATATATGGCAGATAATCATATCCTTGTGTAATCTCGTGATACTGTTCTTTATCGTTCGAAAATTCCTTTTCGAGCCCGTTAAGAAGTTCGTTGCCGAGAGGCAGGCTTTGGCGGACAGCATCCTGGGTGAGGCCAACGCGGCCAAGACCGAGGCTGAGAACGAAAAGGCTGAATGGAAGGCAAAGCTCGATAAGGCTGACAGCGAGGCTGACGAGATCGTCAAGAAGGCCGTTGCAAAGGCTGACAGACGAAGTGACGTCATCATCGCCAACGCTCAGGAGCGTGCGGACGGTATCATCAGACAGGCAAAGGTCGATGCGGAACTCGAGCAGAAGAAGGCTGAAGAAGGCATCAAGCGCGAGATCGTCGACTTGTCGTCCGTTCTTACGAAGAAAATGCTCAAGCGTGAGATCAATGAGGAAGATCATAAAGAACTCATTGACGACTTCCTGCAGGATATCGGTGATATGTTATGAATGAGATCGGAAGAGAGTATGCATCTGCTATCTTCGAGATAGCGCTACGTGAAGACATAAGAAACGAGGTATATGATTCCCTCGCGACGGTCAAACACGTCTTCAAGCACGAGCCTGCATACATCGATTTTTTGATGTCACCTGCCATTCCGACTTCCGAGCGCAAGGAAGCGATCAAGCAGAGCTTCGGCGGTCAGGTAGTTGAGCCCGTCCTGGGACTTCTTACCGTACTTACCGTAAACGGCCACTTAAGGAGCATCTTCGATGTCATCGAGGCTTACCGCGTGTTCTACAGAGAGAGCACCAAGAAGTCTGATGCTTACGTAACGAGTGCCGTTGAACTCTCGGAAGAGCAGAAAGCAAAGCTTAGAGATACACTGATGAGAAAATCAGGACACAAGGTCTATATGCGCTACAAGGTCGATCCAAAGCTTCTTGGCGGACTTGTAGTCGAGATGGACGGAATCAGATACGACGGAAGCTTATCGCACCGTCTTAAAGAAATAAAGGATGTAATGGAACAATGATTCAGAGTGCCGACGTTATAAGCAACATAATCAAGGAACAGATCAAGAATTACGAGTCCAGCGTTGAGATGAGCGAGACAGGTACGGTCGTCGTTGTAGGTGACGGTATCGCGAGCGTATACGGCCTGCGCGAGTGCATGGCAAGTGAGCTCCTCGAATTCGACGACGGAAGTATCGGTATGGCCCAGAACCTCGAAGACGAGACTGTCTCGGTCGCTATCTTGTCCGATACCAACGATATCCGTGAGGGTACGATGGTAAAAAGGACAGGTAAGGTCCTCTCGGTACCTGTCGGTGAAGGATTCCTCGGTCGTGTCGTTGACGCGCTCGGCAGACCTATCGACGGCAAGGGTCCTGTTGCTTCAAACGGTACGAGACCTATCGAAGCTGAGGCTCCGGGTATCCTCGAGCGTCAGAGCGTATCCGGTCCTATGCAGACGGGTATCAAGGCTATCGACAGTATGATCCCGATCGGAAGAGGTCAGCGTGAGCTCCTGATCGGTGACAGACAGACAGGTAAGACGGAG
>CADCPU010000297.1 GCA_902803365.1 Oscillospiraceae bacterium | reverse complement strand
TTATCAAGATTATTATAGAATTTCAAACTTTGCATTATAACCTGCGCTTATACACCCCAACAGATACGCCAAGCCCGCTTATATCCAACAAACAGATCCCGATCAAAGCCGTCAAGTCTGCCGCAGGCACCGCTTGGCGGGCTTGGGGTTCTGATCCCATTACGGATACATTCAATAAAAAAACGTTTCGTCTCCGTAATTTCCTTCTCGAAAACCGTCGATTTACGGATACATCCAATATTTTTGCCCAATGTATCCGTAATTAAACATACTTAGCCACTAAAAAGTGCTCGAAATTACGGATACATCGCATAAAAAATGCCAATGTATCCGTAACGCCTCCGCCGCAGGCTGCGAATAACGTTTCGCGCTCGCGCTCATCAAGCCCCCAACAATAAAGACCCGACCAGCCCACCAGCCGCCCGGGTCCCAATTAACCAAAACAAAAGCCTTACTTCTTCTCCACCGTAGCGAATTCGTCCCAAGTCCTCTCGTCCTCTTCGCACGCCTTTGCCTTAACAATTGCCTTAACGATAACACCGGACAACAGGATCAGAGCCGCGATGCACCAACCGAAGATGATGTTGGCCTTGAGCGTATAACCGTCGCCTGCGCCGTAAACACCGCCGCCCTTAACGAGGTTAACGAGATTCCAGATGAACAGACCGGACAGTACCAGCGGTGAGATCACCTTGATCGACGGCAGGAACCAGAACGAAGGCATCTTGAAGCCCTTGGTGTTGCGGTTGACCTGAACGAGGATCTTGCTCGTCTTGAAGAACCAGCCGGCAACGACCATCTCGAGAACGCCCGTGATGAGGAGCGTGTAGCTGTTAATGAAGTAATCGACGATATCGAGCACCGCAAGTCCCGCACCCGTAACATAGATCAGGCTGATAACGCCCTCGATGATACAGATCGCAAGAGTAGTCTTTTTCTTGTCGAGCTTGAACTTATCCGATACAGCCGTCGAGATACCTTCAATGATCGAAAACAGCGAGTCGATCGCAAGCGTTACGAGACAGAAATAGAAAACGAACGCGAAGAGCATATTGAACACGCCGCTGTCCGAAAGCTTAACGATAGCCTGCGGATAGATGATGAACGCCGTAGCGATACCGGAAGCAGAGATGTTATCGAGCATTCCGACACCCGCCATCGTCGTGAACATAACGATACCTGCAAGCACGCTTACGAACATATCCGAAACCGCGATGATGATCGTATCGACTGCGATATTCGAGCCCTCATCAAGGAACGAACCGTAAGCGAACATGATCGCCATAGAAGTAGACAATGAATAGAATACCTGACCTATGGCGTCGACCCAGAGATTGGAATCAGAAAGAGCTCCCCATTCAGGGATAAAGAGCTTTGCAAGGCCGTCCAATGCACGAGGCATCATAAAGCCTCTGACCGCCATTATAAGAAGGCAGATAACAGGAAGCGTAACCGTAAACTTTACGACCTTACCGACTGTTGTCGTGCCGTTCCTGATACAGATGTAGCAAAGAGCCCAAGCTACCAAGAGACAAGCAAACACAGGCCACGATATCGTAGTAAAACCACTCGTCGTACCGGTAGTCTTTATGGTATTGGCCCAGAGATTGCTCGCAGCCTCCGTGTCCCCCGTCATGCCCTTGAACTTAAAGCTCATGAAGAACATCAAAATTACCCACGCAAACACCGCCGCATAGTAGATCGAGATACCGATACCATTCGACACCGCAAGCCAACCGACGCCCTCGAGCTTCTTGTTGAGCGCACGCATCGAACCCGGCGCACCCTGCCTCGTGTATCTGGCGATCGAGATCTCCATCATAAGGAGCGGGATACCGATCACCAGCATTGCAATAAGATAAACAAAAAGGAACGCTCCGCCGCCATACTTAGCTGCAAGTCCCGGAAAACGCCATGCATTTCCGAGTCCGACCGCAGATCCTATGGCCGCGAGAATAAAAGCCGATCTTGACGACCACTTTTCGCGCATAGATAATCACCTTCCCCACTTAAGTTAACTGGGGATATAATACCACTCTTTGCGCTTCAAACATACCTGTGTTCGGCGATCGCGAGCTTTTCTCCAACCGTTATGATGCCTACGGGCACGACGTTATAAGACACTACCGGGGGCACGAAAACGATCTCCTCGACCCCAAAGTTTCCATAAGAAGTCCTGATGTCCGCGCGCATCAGATTGGAGATCCCAACGTCGCGTTTCCTCGTCCCGTACGCCATCGCCTCCGCGAACTTTGCGACCAACTTCGAATCATAAAAATCACACGAATTCAAACACATCGCATCTATGAGCGTCGGATCACACTCCCCGACCACCCTCAGCGCGATCGAACGCGCGACATCCGACCTGACCCTCTCGCGCATCTTATCCTGTAAAAGTTTCGCGTTATGTCCGACCGACTTATGCGCATCGTAATCGAAAACAATATTGACTCCGCCCACGTGATTTCCCATCGAACGAGTCTCATCCGTCCTGCAGTCGATCGCCATCCCGATATCGACCTTCCCGCTCAGCCGTCCGTTCAATCTGCACGCAGTCAGATAGTATGTGACCGAACAACCAGCCTCACGTGCGCCATTAAGAACAGCCTCATATGCCTCAGGACTTAAGGTATTTATCTCAACTGAAGTCTTATGTGTCTTCCAGAAATCCGTGAAAGCCTTATCCAGATCTTCAAAGCCGAAAACTCGTCTCTCACGTATCCACTTTCTGTTATAACTTGAGACAAACTGACGGTACAAAAACGGCAGTTGTCCGCCGTCAGGCAGATCCTTCAAAGTCGTGTGCGAGAACGGCACAAACTCAGGTGTCTCACCGCTCAAGCAACTCAAGAAAGTCTCGATAAAGAACAACAGCGACCTGCCGTCCCCGGCGATGTGATGCATCAGGAATACCACACCCGAAGGAGACAAAAACACGCGTATGTACTCGCCCTTCTCTATAAGAAAACGATGCCTCTCATTCTCGCATATCAACTCCTCAAAGCTCAGCGAACTCTCATCAATAAAACTCAGAGGCACATCGCAGTCAACATAGTACGCCTCGCCCGACTCCTCGATCACGACCTTGGAGCCCAGGATCTCATGCGCCTTCACCGCGCACTTAAAAGCCGCCCGCGCCTCATCAATCCTGACCTCGTGATCAAGCTTCACGCACATCGCGATCATGGGATTGACTTCAAAGAGCTCCTCCCGCTCTGTCTCGATCTTATACTTCATACATACTGACGGATTGCGCCCGTCCAAAGCTTCATCAGGAACTTATGCGGCATTACCTTGCTGTAAAAGCGCATCGCACTGTAGTAAAACGAACAAACAGAAACATCCTTGCCTCTGTTCAGATCTTTAAAAGCACAGCTCACGACCTTCTCAGCCGGCACAACACCCGGATACTTAATATCCTTGCCGTTAGCACTCTTCTTCGGAAGCATCTGCGTATCTACCCAACCCGGGCAGACGGCTATGCATCTGATATCAGGATTTTCGACATTAAGACTTCTCGTAAAAGACAGCAGATAAGCCTTGCTCGCAGAGTATAGCGCGATATACGGATTCGGCTGGAAAGCTGAAGCTGATGCGACATTCAATATCGCACCGCCCTTAACGATATACGGCAGACAAGCCGCACACAAAAGTGTCGCAGCCTTATCATTGATATCGAGCATCGCGCTGATCTCCTCTAGCGAGAACTCACCCACCGGTGCCATCCTCGCAACTCCCGCATTATTAACGAGATACTTGATCTTAGGCTTTGCTTCATTGATCTTCCCGCACAGCGCCATCAGATCTTCAGTTGAAGACAGATCGGTCTTAACCGCCCTGATCTTCTTTCCATAACGCTCAGCCAAAGCGCTAAGCTTACTCTCACTTCTTCCTACCGCCCA
>CADCPU010000296.1 GCA_902803365.1 Oscillospiraceae bacterium | reverse complement strand
TACTGTAATTATGAGGCTCAGAAGCCTTCATCTGCTCAATAACCGCCCGAAATTACAGTACAAAATGCCAAAATCGCCATTTTGTACTGTACACCCTTCCGAGACCACATCAAAGAACGTTTCGCGCTCGCAAAGAGGGCAGCCACAAAAATCAAAACTCCGATGTAACATCTCCAGATCCATTCCGTCTTATAGTGTGTAAGACGACAGGAGCTTTTACAAAAGGAGAAAACTTAAGATGAAAAAGATATTTGCAGGTACATTACTTTTATTGATGGCAACAGGGATGTTTACGGGTTGTTCGAGCGTGCGTAACAATGTTACAAATTCCCTTGCTTCAGTGCGTGCGACGGATCCGGACTTTGATGAGAACAAGACGAGGTACATGGAATTTGTCATGGATCTCGCGGGTAAAAATGCAGAGAGAAACGAGGAGGAGAATGTCCTTATATCGCCTGCTTCGGTGCTATTCGCACTTGAGATGACGGCAGCGGGAGCAAACGGTGATACCCTTGATCAGATGACTCAGGTCCTTCTCCCGGGTGCGACTCCCGAGCAGGCACAGGCATTCACATTGAACTATCTGGACAGTCTTGACAGCAACAATTTCGGTCTTGCCGATTCTATCTGGATCGATAACAGCATGGAAGGAAAGATCAAGGATGAGTACATCAAATACCTCAGGGAGTATTACGGAGCGGAGGCGAGCAAGCTTGAGCTTTGCGGATCCGAAGGTACGATAAACGATTGGGTGGCGGACAAGACCGATGACAGGATCCCGGAGCTTATTCCGGCAGGAACTTTTGATGACCTGACTGCCGCAGTCATCGTCAATGCGATAACTTTTGACGGTGTATGGGAGACTTCGATATCGGATGATTCCGTATGGGAAGGCGGTTTCACTAATGCTGACGGCAATGTTACCGAGACGGATCTTATGAGCTTTGAGGAAGATATATGGCTCGAAAACGACCTCGTGACAGGCTTTATCAAGCCGTATGATGGTGGAAGATACGGTTTTATGGCACTCCTTCCAAAGGATGAAGACCTCAGCGGTAATGATATCCTTCAGGATCTGACGGCCGAAGATTATATGATGCTTTGGGAGAACAGGGAAGAGACTGATGTTAACTGCATCATGCCTGAATTTGAGGCTTCTTATCACACTCTTCTCAACGAAGATCTCTATGAACTCGGTATGGAGGATGCATTTACCCACAAAGCTGATTTCACGGGTATCACTGACAGTAATGATATTATGATCGACCAGGTCATCCACGAGGCTATGATCGATGTTAACCGTGAGGGAACAGAAGCAGCTGCTGCAACGGCAGTGGTCATCAGGTACAAAAGTGAAGCACCGTCAATAGCGAAGAAGAGCGTTAACTGCAACAGACCGTTTGCATATGCGATTATTGATATGGAGACCGGACTTCCGGTATTTATGGGAAGCATCAATCAGATGTGAGAAGATATATAGAAGTGTTGCAAACAGGGCGCGGATCGGATTACGGCAGGACGTAACGATTCGCGCCGTCTTATTGCCGAAAATAACAAAAAGTGACATTTGTTTTTTGCTTTATTGTCAATGATAATTGTGTTGTTGACAAAGAAAGATTGAGATATCATATTTACGTGAGAAAACAAAGGCTACGTGCCGTTTTCGTCACTTTTCATAAGTTTTTTGCCCAAAGATTTATGTCTTGAGACATCTCCGATACGGGATGCCTCTTTTTTTGCAAAAAAACTGTTGAATATGAGCCTGATTCAGTTTATCCTAGCGTTGAGAAACAAAGGAAGATATAAGGATGGTTCCTGCCATGATGACAGGGATCATTCGATGTTGCAAAGAAGGAGAAACAATTATGCGCAGGTTCATTGGTGCATTACTTGCGATGATCATATGTGTTGGAATGATCATCGTTCCGAACGGAAATGTCAGAGCAGAGGAGAGCGAAGAATCTTTTTGGAGATCGTTGTCCTCGAGATATTACTACAGACAGCTGACAACTGAAGAAAAGAAACTCTATGATCGTTTTGATGCTGCCTGTATGGGAGTCCTATTGGATGAGAAGACCGACATCCGCGGCAACAAGATCGACTATGATATATCGCAAATGGGCTATACAAACAGCAAGGATGAAAAGTTTTTTATCAGAGTCCGCGATATCTTTTATGCAGATAATCCACAGTACTTTTTCCTGCCGCAGGTCTACGGTGTCATTTGGAATTACGGTGCATATGATGACCGTATCACCTCTTTCAGTGTGATCACATATGAAGAATTCTCCAAAGCAGATGCCAGAAAGGCTGCCAAAGAAGAATTAAGAAAAAGTATCGAAGAATATACGTCGATCATCCCTAAGGGGGCTTTGCCGGAACTGAAAGAGAAACTGATCCATGATGAGATCTGTAAAAATGTCGTTTACGAAGAAATATTGAGCGTCGGAGAATCGGTAGGTCTTGACCAGAGCATCTACAGTGCAGCTTGTCTTAAAAAGTCGGTCTGTGCCGGATACGCAGCGCTTTTTTCCGCGGTGCTCAACAGACTTGGTGTGACATGCTTATATGTGGGCAGTAATGTCCATAGATGGAATATTATCGACCTTCACGGATATTGGTATTATGTTGATGTCACAAACGATGATGTTTATGAGCCTCCGCTGTATAATGGTTACAATTTCAGACGCCC
>CADCPU010000295.1 GCA_902803365.1 Oscillospiraceae bacterium | reverse complement strand
CTTCTTTGTTGTAAGGAGCTTCATGAGCGGCGGCTGGATCATAGGGATCAAAGCCATGTAGGAATAAGCTGCGATCGCGATAGCAGGGAGGATCTCAGGTGCGAGCTTCGATGTAAGGAAGATAGCCGTAGGGCCGTCAGCACCGCCGATGATAGCGATGGAAGCAGCCTGATTAGCTGTAAATCCGAGAACGGAAGCCATTACGAAAGCAAATGAGATACCGAACTGAGCGCCTGCACCCATGAAGAGTGAGGAAGGACGAGCGATCAACGGACCGAAGTCTGTCATGGCACCGACTGCCATAAATACGAGACAAGGGAAGATGGAAAGCTTGACTCCGAGATAGATGAAGTCAAGAAGTCCGACGCTCAAACTTCCGGTCATTCCTTCTTCGGTACCCGTTCCGAGGAGTTCCCAGTGAACGTGTCCGCCGGCAAAGATCTCAGGATGATAGAGATCAGCCAAAGGAAGGTTACTCAAGAGCATACCGAAAGCGATCGGAAGCAAGAGAAGAGGCTCGAACTTCTTGCCTACGGCCAAGTAAATGAGGACGCATGCAAGTACGAGCATAATGGCATTACGTATGTCGAGATTAGCAAATCCCGATGATTGCCATAAGTTTAACAATGCATCAATAAACACTTTTTATGCCTCCTTAGATCAAGAAATACTCAGGAGGACATCGCCTGTGTTAACGGAAGCACCCTTGGATGTAAGAATCTGAGCAACTGTACCGGAGCAAGGTGCATAGATCTCGTTCTCCATTTTCATTGCTTCGAGAATGCATACGAGGTCACCCTCGTTAACCTTTGCGCCTGCTGTAACCTTAACATTGAGGATAGTACCAGGCATTGGTGCAGTAACAGGAGTCGTACCTGCGGCTGCTGTTGCTGCAGGTGCTGCAGCAGGAGCTGCTGCCGGGGCTGCTGCAGGAGCAGGTGCCGCTGCTACAGGTGCAGGAGCTGCTGTAACGGTTGTGGTCTTAAGAAGATTGGCCTTGCCTTTCTCTACCTCAACCTCATATTCTTTGTCATTGATTGTAACTTTATAGATCATTTGAGGTATCTCCTTTACTTGTTCTCAACGAGAGTGATGGATTTGAATACGAGTTCCGAGAGAGGGATACCCGTATTGTCGCTTACGATAGCCATGATCATGGCAGCGGTCTTCTCGTCACAGCCCTTGAGCTTGAGAGATCCGGAAGAGAATTCCTCTTCAGGTGCTGCAGGCTTCTCTTCAACTGCGGCAGGCTTAGCAGCAGGTGCTGCAGCCGGAGCTGTCTCTTTAACGACGCTCTTTTCGATACCGCCGATGATGGCAGAGAAGATCTTGATCGCGATACAGATAAGTAAAAGGACACCGAAAACGACAGCGATTGTAAAGCCTGCTACAGCGAGTGCCTCAGGTATGGAAGCCTTGTCGGTTCCTGTGAGCAGATTAACAACGTATGTAGTCATTTACCTTAGTCCTCCTTCTTCTCGATCGTGTAGTTAACAGTATTGGATTCCTGCTCCTCACGATAAGCAAAGAACTTCTCGGCATTTGTAGGGAATGCGATCCAGGAGAGAACGTCCTCGTCAGATCTTGCGACCTTGCCGAGCTCCTTCTTTGCATCCTCGAACTGAGGCTTCAAAGTATCTGCAAAACGGCATGTGATGAGTTCTTCGTCACCCCAAACCTTCTTAATGAGATCCTGGTTGACTTCGCCCGGAGCCTTACCGTACTCACCCTTGAGGTAAGCCTTGACTTCCTTGGAAACGTTCTTGTAACGCTCGCCTGCGAGTACGTTAGCTGTAGCCTGAACACCGACCATCTGAGAGATAGGTGTTACGAGCGGAGGATAACCCAAGTCCTTACGAACGTTTGGAACTTCTGCGAGAACCTCGTCGAGTCTGTCGTATGCGTTCTGAGCCTTGAGCTGAGCTACGAGGTTAGAGAGCATTCCGCCAGGTACCTGATATACGAGAGCATCTGTCTTTGTACCCATTACGTAAGGATCAAGTCCGCCGGACTCGAGGAACTTAGCCTTAACAGGTGCGAAGAAGTCGTTGATCTCCTTGAGCTTCTTGGAATCGAGTGTTGTCTCGTAACCGAGCTGCTCGAGAGCGTACTTCATTGTCTCTGTAGCAGGCTGAGCCGTACCGCCGGAGAACTGGGAGATCGCGCAGTCGATACCGTCGCAACCTGCCTCAACTGCCTTGAGGTATGTCATTGGGCCGAGGCCTGTTGTAGCGTGTGTGTGGAGGAAGATAGGGAGCTTTGTGGAAGACTTCAAAGCCTTGATGAGCTTGTAAGCTTCGTCAGGTCCCATGATACCTGCCATATCCTTGATGCAGATGGAGTTAACGCCCATAGCTTCGAGCTCCTTACCCATCTCTGCATACTTTTCGAGTGTGTGAACAGGGCTTGTTGTGTAGCAGATACAACCCTGAGCGTGCTTGCCGCACTTGAGTGTCTCATCAACTGCAACTGCGATGTTTCTGAAGTCATTCAGAGCATCGAAGATACGGAAGATGTCCATTCCGTTCTCTGCGGATTTTCTGACGAAGAGTCTTACGACATCATCAGGATAGTGCTTGTATCCGAGAATGTTCTGGCCACGCAAGAGCATCTGAAGAGGTGTCTTAGGGCACTTAGCCTTGATCTTGCGGAGTCTCTCCCACGGATCCTCATTAAGGTAACGGAGGCAGGAATCAAATGTAGCGCCGCCCCAGCACTCGAGTGAGTAGTAGCCGGCGTTGTCAAGTGTCTCGAGAATGCCTTCGAAGTCAGAGAATGGCAAACGTGTTGCAATCAAAGACTGGTTCGCATCACGAAGCACTGTCTCGGTAATGTTAACTTTCATAAAGTCACGCTCCTTATATAAAAATGATTAAATAGTAATAATAAACATTATTTCACCTTTAAGAGTATATTCAAAACCACCCATAAGGTAAAGTCGGATTTTTTCGTTTTTTATAGCATTTTTTAATGATTACACTCGGAAATCTCAGAAATCACGTCAGAAACCTTTGATATTTGGACTTCCATCGCAGGTTCCTCATCTTTGAAGAAGAGCATGATCGGAAGTTTTGTGTCCTTGATGAAGAGAAGGAAGCAGTCATCCTCGTTTCTCTTGGAACGGTTCTTCGTATATGCCTGAAGATCTCCGATTATGATGTCGAGCGTCTCCTTGTAGATCTCGTCTTCGATCTTTTCCTTCTGCTCGAAAATAAGCTTTTTGGCATCGAGGATCTTCATCTTCGTGAGGGAAGGCTCGAGCTCCGGTGACTCATAGAAATAATCCATGATAGGGAAGTATTCCTTATCTCCAACCTTTACGGCGCCGCTCTGTCTTACGAGGCGGATAAGGGAATCATTTGTAAGAGTATTATCGGCTATATCGGAATTTAAGGATTCGAGAAGCTCATCATAATCGATGGATTCAAAAGTCGGGATTGAATTCATAAATATACCTCCATATAATAAAACAGTTCACATTCTACATTCAAAATTCGGTGTTTACAACCGATTGATGAGGTGATAGAATAAATTGCTCGCGGGAAGACTGCGCCCATTTTTTGTGCGCCTTTTTCGCGGAACAAATTAAGAAAGGAGAAGTATTGATGCCAACGTTCAATCAATTAGTTAAGTCCGGCAGACACGATAAGACATATAAGTCTGCATCCCCTGCTTTGCTTTTCGGCTTGAACACCATCCACAAAAAGGAGACAGACAGTTTCTCTCCTCAGAAGCGTGGTGTTTGCACAGTTGTTAAGACAACAACTCCTAAGAAGCCTAACTCAGCTCTTCGTAAGGTAGCTCGTGTACGCTTGACTAACGGCTATGAGGTTACTGCTTACATCCCTGGTATCGGCCACAACCTTCAGGAGCACTCCGTTGTTCTCATCAGAGGCGGACGTGTTAAGGATCTTCCTGGTGTTCGTTATCACATCGTAAGAGGTACACTTGATACAGCAGGCGTTGCTAACCGTATGCAGGCTCGTTCCAAGTACGGCGCTAAGAAGCCTAAGGCTGCAAAGGTAAAGAAGTAATCCTAATTTAAAGTAGGATTGGACAACAAAAGTGATCAGTACTTTGTTCATAGATTATTCTGGGACAGTCCTGAGCACCTGACACGGGTCCAAAAGAACAACTGAAACGTGAGTACCTATGGTTTCAGATCAAAAAACTGATAATCATTAAAGGAGGGAAGACAAGTGCCAAGAAAGGGCAATATCCCAGTTAGAGAAGTGCTCCCTGATCCGCTTTACAATG